>JAAYJG010000355.1 GCA_012523055.1 Ruminiclostridium sp.
GCCTTTCAGGAAGATATCAATAAGGGCTTTATTACTGTCCGGGGCGGTCACAGGCTGGGTCTGGTCGGAACACCGGTGATTGAAAATGACAGGATCATCAATATCAAAGACATCTCTTCCATCAATATGCGTATTGCCAGACAGATCACCGGCTGCGGCGGTCATGTCGTCAAACATTTGATCAAGGGACACCGGGATATTTATAATGTGTTGATCATTTCTCCCCCCGGAGCCGGAAAAACCACGTTGCTGCGGGACATTGTCAGGATTGTCAGCAACGGGTTTCCCCCCGCTTTTTCGGGCTTGAAGATCGGTTTGGTGGATGAACGCGGTGAGCTGGCCGCATGCTATAAGGGCATCCCGCAAAATGATTTGGGTGTGCGCACCGACGTGATTCATGGCATACCCAAAAAAGAGGGTATGGAGATGCTTCTGAGGGGGATGAGCCCAAATGTTATCGCCCTCGATGAGCTGGGAAACCCCCAGGACGTTTCCACCGTGCTTGCGGTGATGAACGGTGGAATCCGCATGATTGCCACCGCTCACGGCTATGATGTGAAACAGCTGAAGAATCGGCTGGGCTTTCGGGAGCTGTTCGAGGTGAATACCTTTGAACGGTTTGTGGTTTTAACGGAAAATGAAAAGACCCAATATACAATCAAGATAATGGATGGTGATGGAAATGTCCTGGCTGTGGATCTTCAAAACGGCAGGAAGCCTGCTTATATTAACAGGCTCAACGATGGTGGGGTTTATGCTGTCACGAAGGCTTACTGAAAGACTGGAGCTTATCCGGGAAATCCAGAGCTTTTTAATGGAGCTGGGCAATGAGATCCATTATATGGGCCGCCCGCTGGGACAAGCTTTACTATCTCTGTCGAAAGACAAACCCGGAGAAATGGCACAGTTCTCAAAAGAAGTGTGTGCCTTTCATCACGAACAGGATATCACCATCGAAGCAGCCTGGCAGAAGAGCCTGGAGATGTTTCGGGATCAATGGCCAATTCATGCGGAAGAATGGGCGCTTCTGCTGTCGGTTGGGGAAGTGCTGGGCAAAACCGACAAAGCCGGACAAAACGCCTTTATTCTAATGATGCGGGACAAGTTCTCGGTTCAGGAAAAAAAGGCCGAAGAGGAGAGGGCGCGAAAGGAAAAACTGTATAAAAGCCTTGGTGCTTTGGGTGGGCTGGCCCTGGTATTAGTGTTGATATGAGGGGATGAGTATGGATATCGATTTGATCTTTCGAATTGCAGCGATAGGAATCCTGGTAGCGGTGTTGAATTCCCTTCTGACAAAGTCCGGCAGGGAGGAACAGGCCATGATGACAACACTGGCCGGCCTGGTGGTGGTTCTTCTGATGGTGGTAAAAGAGATTGCAAATCTGTTTGAAACTGTAAAAACCCTGTTCAACTTTTAAGTCTGACCGGATAGGAGCGTTGAAAATGGATTTGATCCAAATTGGTGTGTTAGGGATTACCGCAGCGATCCTGATTCTGATCCTGAAAGCGTACAAGCCCGAAATGGGTTTGCAGATTTCGTTGATCTTCGGGGCGATCGTCATGATATCCCTGGCCGGGCGAATCCGCGGCATTATCGACCTGATCGGCTTGTACATGGACAGAGCGAATATCAGTGGTGTTTATGTTTCAACGCTGCTGAAGATCATTGGAATGGCATATATTGCCGAGTTTGCCGCCGAAAGCTGCCGTGATGCAGGGCAAGGAGCCATCGCGGCAAAGGTTGAGCTTGCCGGGAAAATAATGATCATCATCACAGCCATCCCGGTGATCACCTCCGTAATGGGGATCATCCTGGACATGCTGTGAAACAAGGGGACGGTTCTCATGTTTCAAGAACACAGAGAACACAGGGGAAGAACACAGGGGGACGGTTCTTGGACTGACACAAGGGGACGGTTCTCGTGTGTCAAGTCCGAACACAGGGGGACGGTTCTTGTGTGTCAAGGCTGTGGAACACAGGGGGACGGTTCTTGTGTGTTAAGGCCGAAGAACACAGGGGGTTCTCATACGTCAAGGCCGGGATGACACAGAACACGGGGGGACGGTTCTTGTGTGTCAAGGCTGGGATAACACAGACGGAAGGACGGTTTGTGTGTTGCGAAGGTAGTATTATTTATCAGATGGGAATTCCCAAGAAAGATCGGACAGACGGGTAGATGATTCATGTACCAAAGGCTGTCTGTCGGTTCAACAGATGGAGAGTGAATATGTTCAATAAGACATGGTTACATAGAATAAAAAATGCTAAGCGAGTGTTCTTTGCCATCGTGCTGGCAGCTTTAGTTCTGACACCCTTGCTGTGCCAGGCGGAAGAAACACCCTCCACCATGGATGAGCTGCTTGAACCTCAGTTGGAAAGCGGAGAACTGAAAAAGCTGCAGGAAGACCTGAACAAGTCCATGTCTGATGAGGCAAAAGAGCTGTTTCCCTATTATTCGCCGAAGCAGTTAATGAAAGAGTTGGTTACGGGGAATGCCGGCGAAGGGATCCAAACCATCCCACAGAGAATTCTTGACTTTATCCTTGGTGAGATCAAGGTAAACTTCACGCTGCTTATAAAGATCATTGTCGTCATCTTTCTTTCGGCACTGATTAAAAACCTTCAGGGTTCATTCAAGGAAAGCACTGTCGGAGAGTTGGCCTACTTCACGTGCTATGCCGCTATTGTCACCATGGTGGCATTGGGCTTTCAAAGCGTTCTGCAATATGCGAAGGAGGTTTTGGACACGGTGGACAGCATCACCGGGTTTGCCATACCGGCCATGCTCGCTCTGCTGATCTCAAGCGGGAGCATTGTTTCAGGCAGTGCTCTGCAGCCTGTTCTGTTGATAGTCATCCAGGCCACTGTGAAAATATTCCGCACAGTGTTTCTTCCACTATGTTTTTTGTCAGGAATTCTGTATCTGACAAACGGACTGTCTTCAAAAATAAAAATTTCTGGGATGGCAAGCCTGCTGAAACAGATCGTGGGCTGGGGCCTCGCGGGGATTCTGACCCTCTATGTCTCTTTAGTCGCGATACAAGGGGTAACCGGCGCCGTCATCGATGGTGCCGCCACCAAAACCGCCAAGGTCGCGATGAGCACGCTTATTCCCGTTGCCGGCAAATATATGGCAGACGCAACCGACACCATCATCAACTGCGCTTTGATCATTAAAAACACCGCCGGGGCAGCAACCATGGTGGTAACCGTGACGGCCTGTCTGGTACCGATCCTGAAGATATTTGTCATCATTCTGCTGTACAGGTTTGCGGCAGCCATTATTGAGCCTGTGGCCGAAGAAAGAATGTTTGATTGCCTGACCAATGTCTCGGATTGTATGAAAACAATGCTGGGGGTTGTCGGTGCGGCAGTATTCATGTTTCTGCTGTCAATCGGTATCCTGCTCAGCGCGGGGGGAATCAGCGGCATGATGCAATAAGCCATATTGAACAGATATCCGAACCGGATACACCCCACAAGCGACACGGTATAATAAGCCAAATATCTCCCGTGTCCTGGAGGGTTTATGGAAGCAGTAAAAAGCTGGGTTATAAATATTGCCGCTGTCGCGATCCTGATGATCATTCTGGATTTGCTGATGCCGGAGGGCAGGCTCCGAAAGTTCACACAACTGCTGGCCGGCTTCATCATAATGTTTGTGATGATCAACCCGGTTTTGGAACTGTTCGGAAAGGAACCCTCCTTTGCAGGGTGGGCTGACGAAACCGCCCTGTTGTCAAATCAGGTGAAAAACATTGCCGGTAACCTGCAGGATGAAAGAAGTAAACAAACCCTTGAGCTTTATAGAAGCATGCTTCTGTCAGATATACAAAACAGGCTTCAAAGCTATGAGCAAATTCAGAAAGCAGAGGTGGATCCGTTGATCAATGAGAACAGGGATTCAGGGAAATACGGACAGATCAGAAGACTGTTTATCAAACTAACCTTGAAGGATGCGCAAAATACAACCGCAGGGGATTTACAGAAGCTTCTTGATGAAATTCACTGTCAGCTGCAGCAGGCTTTTGCACTGAAGGAAGATGAAATCATCATTCAGATAGAGTAAATTCTTTTATATCTGTCTGAATCGAACAAGGAGAGTGAGCCGGGATGTTCAGGTTTTGGGAGTGGTTGAAAAAATGGTTCGAAGCAAAAAAAGGGAAGCGGGGAATTGAAAATTTAGTCATAATCCTGATCCTTGGTGTAATAATTATCATAGTAGCAAGTTCATTTCTAAATAATGATCGTGCTGCCACAAAAGAAGACAAACTACAGCCGGCAGTTGCCATTGCGTCAGAGCAGCCATTGGATGAAATCCTGGAGCTTGAACAGCGGCTGGTTCAAATACTGTCGGAAATTGAAGGAGCCGGCCATGTTAAGGTAATGATAACCGGAGTTTCGGATGGAGAGGTGGTGCATGCATTTAATCAGGTTGAACAAAGCAGTCTGCAGGAAGAGCAAAGTGAAGCTGGAATCATGAATAGAACGGATGAAATTCGCAGGGAGCAGGAACTGGTTTTCATGGATGGTGATTCAGGAGAGCGGGTTCCGGTGATAACCAAAAAATACCAGCCGGAGATCAGGGGTGTGGTCGTTGTCGCAGAGGGGGCCGGCAGCAGTGTGGTCAGGCAGAATATTACAAACGCCGTTGGCGTTCTGATGGGGCTGCCGATGCATCGGATCCAGGTCTTAAAACGAAAATAATATCATAGATGGGGTGGTGTCAGAATGATCAATAAGAAACAAATCCTTGTAATCGCTTTGGTGGCTGTGATTATTGTTGCGGGGGTTCTTCAGTATACATACGGCAGAACTGGAATCTCCTCGCAAAAGGAGCAGCAGGAAAGGCTGGGAGAAGCAGTGTATGTGGACAACATGGACGGTGAGCTGGTTGACTTGACAGCGCAGGAAACTGACAAGACCGATGTGGCGGAAACATCGGGGAACACAACCGCAGATAATACGTCAGAGGTTGCGGACGCTGGTGATTATTTTGTTCAGGCCAGACTGGACAGAGAATCTATCCGCAGCCGTCAAAAGGAAGAACTGCAGGAGATAACCAGTAAAGAGCTGGCGGACACAGTCAGTGAAAAGGCACAGGAAGAATATCTTGACCTGATGAAACGTTCCGAAATGGAAGGCACGATTGAGTCCCTGGTAAAGCAAAGAGGGATTGAAGATGTGGTGGTTGTTATCGGAAGCACCGGAACAGTGGACCTGGTTGTAAAGGCCGATAGCCTCTCCCAAAGCCAGACAGCTCAGATATCCGACATCGTCATCCGCCATGCGGGGGTTGAATATGAGGATATCCATATTAAAAACATGAACTAAATACAGGGGGTGGAGCTAAAGTACCACAGGGCGGGGCTCAGGTACCTTGGTCAAATTAAGCCAAGGTACCTGAGCCCCGCCCTCTGGTTGGCTTTGTCCTGAGCCAAGGTACATGTGTCCAGTTCCCTGGTCACGAAAATAATAAAAGTACGCCTGTAAACGTACTTTTTATCAATGTGATGATCATATACGGAAAGCGTGGCAGCCCTCCGAAATTATTGTGCCGCCTTTGTGGCGTTCAGAGCTTTCATAAGCTGTGACTTTTTTCTGGAGGCTGTATTTTTATGAATCAACTTCCTGGAAGCAGCTTTATCTATTTTACTGACCGCTACCTTCAAAAGCTCCTGGCTATTTTCAGAGTTTGCAGCGACAGCTTCGTTGTAATGGCGAACGACAGTTTTCAGCTCGGAGCGTTTCGCTTTATTCTGCTCGGACTTAGCCCTTGTGGTATTCACTCTTTTAATAGAGGATTTAATATTCGGCATTTTTTCACCTCCCGATATTTAGTCAACACACAATATAATAGCATGAAGAAAACTGTTTGGCAAGAAATTTTTGTGTGGGTTTATCATTATTTTATCCTCATTGGTAAAGAATATGAAGAACCAGATAAAAAGCCTACGATTTGTTGGTGTTTTTGAACAGAAGCATTTCTGGCAAGACAAACCGCTGGAACAGCGGATGAAGGCACGGGGAGGAAAAGGCAATGGAAAAGTTTTTATCGGTTAGAACAGACCTTGCATTGGAGGTTCATGAAAAAAACCAGCAGGACATGAAACGTCAGGGCGGGGCAAAACCCTCTCCCTACGGCGAAGGTGTGGAGGTTGAGGAGGATGGTAACGAAGATATCCATGTTACCCGGGTAAAAATCACCTCCGAGCAGGGAGAAAAAAGTATCGGAAAACCAATGGGAAACTATATTACGCTGGATATTCCCAGGCTAAAGGAAAATGACAGGGATTTGTATGAAAATACTTGCCGTGCGGTTGCTTTCGAGCTTCAGCGTATCATTCACCTTGGTGAAAAGGACACGGTGCTGATTGTAGGGCTGGGAAACTGGAATATCACACCCGACGCGCTGGGGCCAAAGGTATCTTCCTATCTGATGGTGACACGGCATCTGCACGAGTACCTGCCCGAGCAGGTGGATGACGGCGTCAGGCCTGTTTGTGCCATCTCGCCGGGCGTTCTGGGGTTGACAGGAATAGAAACAGGCGATATCGTCCGGGGGGTTGTGGAAAGGGTGAAGCCTTCTCTGGTCATCGCCATCGACGCGTTGGCTTCCCGGAAAATGAACCGCATCAATACAACCATCCAAATTGCCGATACGGGGATTTCTCCCGGCTCGGGCGTTGGAAACAAGCGGGCCGAGCTATCCAAAAGAACCATGGGGGTGGACGTGATTGCCATCGGTGTCCCAACGGTGGTGGACGCCGCAACCATGGCCAACGACACCATTGAACTGGTGATTGACAGCCTGCTGAACCAATCTGAGGAAGGCACGGATTTTTATCGGATGCTGAAGAACCTGGAAGATAATGATAAATACAACCTGATCAAGGAGGTTCTGGAACCCTACGGCGGAAACCTGGTGGTTACTCCGAAAGAAATGGACGAAGTGATTGAGCGGGTTTCAAAGGTCATTGCCAATGGGATCAACCTGGCCTTGCATAAAAACATAGGCTTTCAGGATATTGATCGTTATTTGCAATAATACTTTGAGGTGTAACTACACGCCAGCAGGTACTATTCATAGTTATGCAAGCATAATCTGTCATCCTGAACGAAGTGAAGAATCTCGCATAACTGCTGATAAGATCCTTCGTTGCGCTCAGGATGACATCGCTATGTTCAGGATAAAACACATACCTCTGTATCAACCTATGAAACTGATGAAAGCGGGTGTGAACATTCAATGAGCGCTTGCGCGAATTGTGCGCCAAAATGCGGGCGCTGAAAGCACCTTCCTTACGCATTTTGTGTGCAACTGGTTCATAACTATCTCTGATAGTTATGAACGGTCCGCGAGCATTTTATCAAATGCCCTTCAGTGGGGGATTGTACCCGCCACTGAAGGGTAAATCGGTTTATCCCCCGCCACGCGTTTTTTAGCCCAAAGGGCTAAAAATACGCTATGAGGCAGGGGTCTTAAGGGCATTTGATAAATACTGAAGGTGCCTGCATTGACAATCGTGCAGGTACTCATTGAAATGAAACTCATTCTATAGTATGATAACAACGGAACATTTGACTGGATGACCATGTCAAACCCAGTATAAATCGTACGTGGGCTTCATGAAGTGCAGCATTTAAACAACCGGATATCATTCTTCCCTGGAGGTATGCGAAGTTGAAGCAGAATCAGACTCACAGGTACACAGTCAATTCAGATATGTTACACTATAAAGCAGACGGAAAGAGGGTTCGCGCGAAAGGTATTCCCAAATATGCTTTGGCACTGGGCGTGCTGGTGCTTAGCATCATCACGCTGTTTATCGTTTCTGGCGGGGATTTTCAGCCCCTGAAGGATGTCATGTCAGCCATAGCACCTACCCCTTCTCCTACCCCCACACCCACCCCCACGCCCACTCCAACACCTTCGCCAACGCCAACCCCCACGCCGGTACCTGTCAATCCACTGATTGTTGTTGTCGATCCAGGGCACGGGGGTTACGATCCTGGAACCGTCTCCCCGTATGAAGAAGGGTTTTATGAAAAGGATTTTAACCTCGATGTTGCTTTACGCCTAAAGGAGAGGCTGGAGCAACAAGGCATCAAGGTGGTTATGACCCGGGAGACCGATACAGCGCTAGACGACTATTGGAAGGCAGATGTCTGGGCACGTCCCGGAATTGCCAATGACGTTGGTGCAACCTTCTTTGTCAGCATTCATGTGAACGGGTTTGAGGGAAAGAATGCTTCAGTATACAATGGAACCGAAATTTATCATCAGGGCAAGAATCACGGAGAATTCACCAGTAAAGAGATTGCCACAATCATGGGCGAAGAGGTTGATGCAGCAACAGATACCAAGTATAACGGTGTTATCAAGTCGAATTTAGGCGTCACAAGGCTTTCCCAAATGCCCGCAGTTGTAGTAGAAACAGCCTATATTGGAAAC
>JAAYJG010000356.1 GCA_012523055.1 Ruminiclostridium sp.
GGAATGACCTCCATGCTGAACAGGATTTTTGCCGATTCCTCGGCCCAATGGCCTCTCAGATGTTTCAGATCGGGAACCATCAGCCGTGTATAGACGGGTTCGGTTTCCAGCCCAAGCCGCTGCTGATAGCTTTTCATAACCTCGGTGGCATTTCCGTTTTTATCGAATTCGGGCAGCGAAGCGTCATATTCCAGTACGCTCTCTTCCCAGTTCTGCTCCACATATCCGCCTTCAAAGCTGATCTGCCAGGGCTGGTTTTCAACATATCGGAAGCCCTTTTTGGCCGTGCTCGATGCGATAACCAGGGCTTGGCCGCCCCATTCCGGAGAACCTTCGGGGCTTGCGGAAATGATGAGATTGACGGTCGCGGATTTGGTTGAACTCCAATACTGGTCAAAACCATACTGGGTTCCGGTCATATCAAGGGTTACGGTACCGCTCGAACCATAGATGGAGTAAGTTTTTTTCAGCTGATATTCCCCCACATTGTACAGCACCGCGGGCTTTGGGTCATTGATGCCCGACCTTGAAAACTGGTAGTCGGTCAGAGCGAAAATGGCATCCCCCACCTTAATGTTTTCGGTAGGCGCTTTGGTGAGTGTGCTGGTTTCGGTGGTTTGCCCATTCTCTTTTGTTTCGGTGATTGTATCCATCACAATAACCCGGGTGAGGGTTGCATTCTGCTGCTCATTCGCCAGATTATAAGTATAGGTGGTATTGATTTTCCCCTGCCGGACATTTTTTTTCACCGTCATGGTTCCTTCAAGGATAATGGGGCTTCCCGTTAAGAAGCAGGCCTCCCGGTATTTGTAGGTACTGCTGGCATAGGAATCCGCCGCCGAAATTCCGCCCTCATACCCCATCGAACCGGTATAGGCATATGCCCCGACGTTTGTGAGTAAAACGCTGCATAAACAGATGACGGCAGCTGACAGTTTCTTTTTTCGCATTTTTATCCTCCCTGGGTCTCAACGATCACTACCAGCGCGTTATTACCGCTGGCCGTGCAGATCACCGTGAGCTTGTCCCCTTCCTTCAAAACACCGGCATCAATGATCCCGTTCTCAGAGTAAAAGACTGTATTTGAAAGCAGATTAAATTCAGAATTGGCTTTGCTCTCCCAGTTCCAGTTGCCCGGATTGAAAGCATTCGCTTCGGTAAGCATCAGTGATGAAGGAGGCGTAACCAGCTGTCCAAAAGAATCACGCACCGTACCGTTGAGCTTCTGGATGCGTCCCGAATAAACCACATCACCATATTGCGCCGTGCTGACAAGCATGGCTTTTCCGTTCTGAGCCAGAACATAAACCGACCTGCTATTAAAACTTTCGGCGCCTGAATCATCAAACTCCTCCAAATCGGTTCTGCCATCATCATCAAAGACTCTGGTGACGGAGGAATCAAGGGTGAGCGTTTTAGGGATGTTAAAATATTCCCAGGACGGTGCCCTGAACTGTGAGAAGGATTGCAGGGTCATGCTGTTGCGCGCATCGATCTGCGAAATTCGTCCTCGCAGCAAGGTCAGTCCACTATCCCGGGCAGGTTCCCGAAGCCATACGATATTAGCCTTCTGGGTGCCGTCGGGCAAGCTTCCAACCACAATTGCCGCTTCATCCTGACTTTTCACCTGATTGGGCTGAAGAATCCTTCCGCCTTTCAGGATGATGGAGCTTTCTCCATAAGAGATCGGCACGTTGCCATTGAGAAGCGTAAGGCTGCCCCGACCGGGTTGAGCCTGGATGATGGTATCGCTGACCACCTGGGAAAGAACGCTGTCCTGGTCTATGGACATGAGAACAACTGTGTCTTTGCCGATGTTGTTTTCACCCATGGCCAAATAAACTGTTCCCTGAGCACCCTTTGGTATTTCGGGAGAATAGTTCTCGTGAACTGAGAGCTTTGCAACGCCTCTTTCCCCAAAAGGCTTCCAGATACCATTTGTAAACTGCTGCATCCCCGTAACCACAAGGTTCTTGTTCAGCGCATCGTAGTATGACAGTTGCGCTTTGTATACACCACTGGCTTCAATCTGTTGTTTGTGAACACTCATTTCTCCAATGACAACCTGATTTCCTGCTGTCTGAAGAAGAAGCCTGACATTGTCCCCCTCTGAAAGGTCATTGAATGTAATTCTTCTGCCTTCTGAGAAAATCGGGGTACCGACCGGTATCTGAAACGATTCCACCATCGCGTTTTCCCGTTGCAGTTGCAGTGTTCCGTTTCCCTTAACGCGGATTGTGCCGTATATCGGATAATAATTGTCCGCACCACTGATCTTTGTGACAACTCCGGTTTCATCCAGCTTGATGAAAATGCTGTCACCGGGTTTCAAATCTTCCAGTGTTGCGGTACCGCCGTTTTTAAACACCAAAACATCGTCCGGACTAAGCCATGAATAGGTTCTGAAGCTGGATAGTTCTGCTTCAGCGTCAAAGGAGGTTCCCGAACCATCCGGGAAGTACAGGGTGACATACCCCAGATCAGGGTTGTTTTCTTCCAGAATGCCACTAACGATGCCTTTCTCCTGAAACAAGCCCAGATTGATGTTTTCCATGGCTGCGACCAACTGGTTTTCCAGGGTGATCAACATGATGGTTTCAGGCTTCACATCAACAAGTGTTTTTCGTGCCAGATCCACCGTGATGGCTGCGGCCTTGCTGACGGTAAATACTTTTACTTCCCCGGTGGAATGAAATTGCTGAAGACTGCTCAGGTTCAACAGACGGACATCTGAAAAAGGTATTTCCTGAAGCATCTCACAACGGATGGAGCCTGTTGTATTATCTGCCGACAAAACTTTCACCAGATGATACACCGTGTTTCTTTGTTCAGCCAGCACAACAGTATATTGCACTTGTCCATTCTGGATAAAGTACGCAATTTCCTGACCCACACTAAAGGCTTCCTCGTTTTTCAGGCGGCCGAGCTCATTGACAATTGTTCCGCGAGGTTCCTGCAGATTCTTTGCTCCTGTCTGCTCATTGGCGCCGGTAACGGCTGCTGGACGGGAAAACCTGAATTGATGCAGTGCACCATCGCTGGAGCGCACATTGACTTCTGTAACCTTTGTATTGCTTCCATTGGTTTTGTCATCGTAAGAGAAAATTTTTTCGACGGTACCCTTCAGCTTCTCGACATTTAACCTCGTGAATAAAAAGGGTTCGGCATTTTGAAGGATTTGTGCGGCCTGTTCCCGGTTCAAAGGCCCCTTCGGTTCAAACCTTCCATTGTATCCGTTCATGACCCTGTTTTGCAAAATCGCTTCAATATAAGGAATGCGGTGTGGATTGGCCTGCTGCCAATCGGTGTAGCTGTTAAACAGATGGGTTTGGGCGTTGATTGGGGTAAGACCCATTACCCTTGCCACATAAAAAGCCATATCTTCACGAGAAACCGGACTGCTTCTTCGAAAATCTGAAACTCCAAGTACGCTCTGATCGATGGCAAAAGCATCATCATATTCTTCCTGCGTTAAAAGCCCATCATTGAATGCAAGCTGCAGGTAACCGTCGGACCACATGGCGGGTGCAAAGAGTTTACGGGCTATTCTTTCCAGATCAAGCGCTTCCGCCGCCAGCTGAGCCTCAGCTTCACGCCCGGCCATGTTGTAAGCCACGGCGATGGCCTGCTCTTTGGTAAGCATGTCGGAAAGGCCAAAGCGCTTCGCGCCATAACCCTTCATCAGCTGCAGCGCTCCTGTCTCCCAGATGGCGTTTTTAGCCCAGGTATCAGAATTGACTACATCCTGATAATCCAGATTGTTCAGATGCACCCCGGGAGAAAGCCTTCCATCAAAAAAACGCGCCGGAATTTCATCTTCGGCGGTAATCACGGAAGGCGGAAACAGGATCAACAGGGTGAGAGAAATTATGAGCCAGACAACGATTTTTCCTTTTCTTATCCTATGCATTAAATCACCTGTACGAGCCCTCAGGGGCACTCTCAACTAAGCCGGGAGTTGTTTATTCTGTCACTGTAAATGTTCAAAGGTTGCTTTTGTTCTCTATTTATTTATCGGTATAACCATCATGGAAATGAAGTAAAACGAAAACAATCCATGATTTCAAGGAAATTACAAAAAATTCACCCCATATATGCGGTTAAGGCGGATTACAGCAAAAAAGCCTTCCATTTAAAGAAGGCTTCCGTTCGGTTTTTCTTGCACAAAACATTACGAAGCGGGCGGTGAGGTAAAAATCCAGCTCAGTACCTGGGATTGCCCGTATTCATCGGGGATTTTGATGATATTCATGGACCCGACAAAGGGAATGATATAGGAAACTGCCACAAAAACGACCACACAGCCGATAACGACACCCAGGGCAAGGCCGATGGTTTTGTTGGTGGTGTTCAGGAAATTGCTTTGGGAGATCAGCGTATTCACCAGCTTGCCGACGATGATGACAATCAGCTTTACAACAAAGAACACGATGATGATTGAAATCACCTTTAAAATGGAGAACACAAGCAGATCGGCAATGGAGGAGATTGCACTGCTGATGGCATCCGCCCCTGCCTTTAAGGGGTTCACGCTTTCAAAAAGCTGCCCGAACATCATATTCTCACCTAAAAACTGTTGAAGCTGCGGATACTTCTGCAGGAATTGATTGCTGTTTGTGAAACTGTTCAGATCCAGGGTTTGCTGACTGAAGGCCGGTATCCCCGAATAGACATTGGTCAGGGCTTCTTCGACAGTTTTGCTGATCTGGGTTTTTTCCATAATCAGCTTTGCAAGCGGTTCTGAAAACAAAACAGCGCATACAGCGGCTACAACATAACCCACCAAGCTGAAGATGGCGCTGATAAGGCCTTTGATGTAGCCGATAAAGGCAGAGAAGAAAATAACCCCTATGATCAGATAATCCACCCAATTCAGGCCGAATTTAAAAACAAGATCCAGAATAATAATGCCCGCCAGAAAAACCAGCAGCATGATCAGCGGAATCTTATCGGTACTGGTACGCTTACGCTGACCGTATTCATCATTTGACATAATAACCCCCCATTCAGTAGACAGATAGCTGGTAACGCCTGTTTGCAGGTATTTTCGCTATCTCCTTTCCTTCGCAGCCCTGGTGATGCTGCTGAAAAACCATGACAACCCTGCATGGTCATCTTATTTTCATGAATTAAATATACCATGAATGATCATCGGAATCAATTACTCCTGCCTTTACACACAATGATTTCATTCACTGAGTTACTGTTCACAGGTAAGCAGGCTCAGCCTGTTGAATGAAGTGAAGGATCTCGCGTTACAACTGATAAGACCCTAAGCTGCGCTTAGGATTAATACATACCTGTGCAGCAGCTTATGACTGATTAAAGCTGGGATGAACATTAGCTTCAATTGAAAGCTGTCATAAAAAACGGGTTAATGGATACCTCCGTTAACCCTGTTTGTGTTAGAAATTTTATACACTCTGGTTTTTCTATCGAAATAGTGTGGATAAGTTCATGACGGTAAACAACAAGACTGAAAGAATTAATATACTGATAGCAAGCTTTTTCCTTTTTAATAGCATGGATGATTTCCCCCCTGCCCTACCTTACTTTTTATAAAGCAGCTGTTAAAGGCATTTCTCTTTTTATTGCCTGTTCAACATTATAGCATGGACACTTCATTTTGTAAAACAAAATTAATATAATTGTAATATA
>JAAYJG010000357.1 GCA_012523055.1 Ruminiclostridium sp.
CTGACTTCCATGAGAGGTGTGTCCATAGACGATGTGAAGAGAGCTTTTGGCTTTTTCAATCCATTGCGAAGGAATGCTTTTCAGCTTTGACAGGGTAGCGTTTTGATGGTCGGCGATAATACCTTTTTTCAGGTTATCGTTTGCAGCTCCACTGAAATCGGCAGTCAGAGAATGCAACCCTCCAAAAAGAAGAGAGCTTACCGCAAGTGCAAAGGCTTGCAGGAACACAATCAATTTTTTCACGATACCTCTTTCCATGTTAATTCCTCCCAGATTTAATTTTCATTAGTTGTTTGTGTCGTTTCGACGTGAAGAACTGCCATAAAACGACAAAATAGGGAACCTATGTTTAACTCCATCATAGCAACTCAGATCTATTCAGTCAATTATTGCTTACTATTTCTGCACCAGGTTCTGCCGCATTATCCCGGTAACTGCAAACCTTAAGTCTTCAATCCTATAAAAAAAAACCTCCAAAATGCCGATGATTGTATTGTAATATACCATTGAACCATTCCTTACAGGGGGGACTTAAGTGCTTACTGAATCAGGAGGAACTGAGCGAATGAAGCTTTTTACAAGAAAGATCATATCTGCGATGTTGGCTGCTCTGCTTCTTACGGGATTGTTTTTCCCGGTGCAGGAGGTTTTTGCTGCCCCCAACACCACATTTAACCCAAGCTTCAAATATGATCAGGAAACCAGCCGTTGGAATATTGAGTGGCTGCCTGTGGACGGAACCAATACGGTTACCGTGCAGTGGCATGAACCCGACGGTACGCAGACCACGGCAGCGGATTTGCCGCTTGTTCTGACGGAAGATGGGAAAAACATTATCAGCCTGGAGTTTCAACCCGATCATATCTATGATCTGCTCTTCAAATTTAAAAACCAGAACGGGAACGACGTCAGCTTCCGGAACAAATACAACGTTCAGGTAACCTGGGACATTATCTACTTTTTGTCCGATATGACATTTGAAGGGACTTCCTTTAACGAAATGGCTGTTCTTGGCGGGTTGACGGATAGTTCGCCAAACCTTGTCATGTCCGCTGACGGAACCCAGGTGATACGAATTATCAGCGGACAGCAGCCAAAGTTAACCCTGCGCTGGAAGATTCCCACCATCTGGGAACCCGACGAAGGCCAATGCCTTGATATTACCGACAGGCGGGTAAATTTGGACAACCTTGAATCCAATACAACCCCCCATGTCGATATCGATTATTCATATTTTCATGTGAAAATGAATGTTGTGAAGGATATTGTCACAACGAAGGATTACAGGACGGCCTATGACAGCACCGGTGCGGTAATTGTGCGCGAAACCGGAGGAACTGTTTCCGGGCTGAATGACAACGGTGAAGTGGTATCTTCAGATGGTTATGTTTCCTATACCTTCGATCAGACCCACGGGATCACCCCCGGCACTGAATATGAAAAAGTGAATATACGGCTGTATTTTTGGAACAATGGACAAAATGAACAGGCCATTTCCTCCAGACTGGTTTACGGCTATGACAGTGGCCAGGGTTTTCCGATAGAAAACAAGGATAATGTCTTTCAGTCCATTGAAGGGCGGATCGACTCGCTGTTTACCCCCATGATGTATGAGGTGAGCAAGGTCGATGTCGATAAAATGGAAATTCGGATTTACAAGATCAAAAGCCGGAATTACACAGAGCTTTATTACCAGGTACAGGATGCCGGAACCGTAGTGGAGCTGATTGAAACCGCATCGGACCCGGGCACCGGAATCAAGGTGCCTGATGCCAGCATCCCCGGAAGTACGGGATGGGGCAGTGTGATTGTGGAAATCCCACTGGATCAGACAGGAAGCCACCCGGAGCATTACTACAGGGTGGTTGTAACCGACGGTAATTCCCACACCCCTCTGAGCTCGCTGGCCATCGATCTGCGAATGCTGGGCAATGATACCGGAAAACCTCCGGTACCAAGGGAGATCAAGGTTGAGCCCAAATATGAAGGAAAAAAGAATGTGACTTATGAGAACAACCAGGCAGACGGCGAAACTGTCAGGATACCATCCACGAACCTGAAGCTCTCCTTTGAAAAACCGCTGTTATGGATGACACGGGAATGGGGTGACATTCTTTCCGAGCCCGATAATGACAATGATTTTACATTCCACATTCTTCTGAACACTTTCCTTTCCGACAATGTAAAGATCATGGAAACCAGGGTGATCGGAGAACAAAAGGTCACTGTATTCGTCCCAGTGAAGGAAAAACGTGTGCTGACCATCGACAAGCACGATCTGCAGGAGGATCCCAATGACACCAGTCGCCTTATTTATCAGCTGGATGGCGCCGAACTGTTTGTGGACCATGCAACCGGAACCTCCCTGGCGTTTGAAAACGATGTGGACACCGATATTAACGGACGTACCGATTATCCCAATTTTTTACTGCCCAATACGATGTATTATCTACGAATGTTTTCAACCAGGCGCAAAGACAACGATACGGTAAACTGGGCCGCGAACACAGGCCTGGGGGACAAGATTTCTTATATATCCCCGGTGGTCAGCTTCACGACCTTCCCCTCGCAGGATTTACCCGTACCCATGCCAAACCTGGTTCTGGGTGTGGATGTTGCGCCGGAGCCGGATCCGGCTACCGGAAAGCCTGTATTTAACGGGATTACCGTTGATTTCCCCAAGATCCTGGATGATAATGACTGGTTGGAATATACAGATGTTACTGAAAACCGCAAGCTCGTATATGAGCTGTATATCAGCAATTCAACTGATGAGGACAGCTTCATTCTCCTTCAGCCGCCATATATGGACAGCATGCAAACCCTGTACCCGGATGAAAACCCGGGCAGCGGTATTTCCGCGATGGTCACCCGTTTCCCGGCCGGTTCAGGAGAAGCACTGAAACCCAATACCACTTACTATTTCAAAATGCAGGCAAAGCTGTATGTTAACAATGAAGCCGATCCTTTCCTGGTGAGCGATTTTACACCGATCAAATCAATCACAACCCCCAAAACCGATTCGGGCAGTATGGATGATCTGGACAGAAAACCAAGGACTCCTGTGGAGTTTTCCATTGCAGTGAAGGACGGCCAGCCCGAGCTGACCGACGCGAAGGTGACCCTGAACTGGCTGCATGCCGAGCAGGATGTGGTCTATGAGATGGTCTGTACCAAAGAGAGACTGGATGAAGATTATGTTTATGTAAATGATGACTATCACCTCGGAAATGCTCAGGCACCGGGCTTTTTGAATGTTTATTCGAGGTACAAGCCAAATGCGGCAGACGACCAGCTGGTGATCAATGTGTTGAACACACGGCTGAAAGACATTGGTTTTACGTATAACGAAAGCTTTACACGCATTGCGCGATTCCCGGTGAACCTGCCATTTCTAAAGCCGAATACCCTGTACTATTTCAGCCTGAGGGCTGTGCGCAACCGTGGGCAGGAGGGTGCCTCCTACAGCGACTGGGTGAGTATTCCGGTGACCACAAAGATGGTGGCTCCGCCGGATTTCATCGAAGCAGTGAACGATGTTCAGTTGGGCTTCAAGGTAGCGATCACGGGCATTGTCAAGGAAGAGGATGTCCGGGTTATGGTGAAAAAAGCGAACCAGATCGCAGACACTTATCAGGAACTAAGCCGCGCAAAATATTCTGTAGTGAAAGACGGCAGGGATTATTACATTCGCCTGTTCGATCTGGAGCCCAATACCTGGTATGATATATTGGTTTATTACCCACAGGGAAATACAAAGATTTGGTATAACAGCAGCCAGAAGACGTGGGAGACCACGGGGGATAACCCCCTGAAAATGAAAACAAGGAACACGCTCAATGAAATAGAGATCCGTTTCGCAGGTGAAGATTTATATGACTACTTTATGGAAATCCGCACGGATGATGATGAGGATTATCAAACCCTTCAATATGGCACAGCCGAAGGCAGTGATTATGGGTACAAGCTGGCCGACGATACTGAAATAGAGTTCTATCGCGAAAAAGTAGCCGCCTACGTCACCGGGGGGTTGAATGAAAAATATGTGTACTATGCCAAGATATCTTCCTCGATGCAAAGACAACCGGACGGGACTTTTAAAAGGCAGCCTCTTCTTGCCAACACCCGATATTATGTGAAGGCCTGGGCCCGCAATATCTCAGACTCGAACCATATCGGGCCGGTTTCTGTGCGAACCGACTTCAGCCAGGAGGATTACGACAAGGATCGTGTTCAGGATGAAATCACACATTTGTTCCAGTCCCGTGCGGACGGGCTGACCAGAAAGCTTTATTTCACGGTGAACGAGCCGGATAAGACGGCAAACCGTGTTCTTCTGAAGGGCTCGACCATATCCGGCATGCTGAAGGTGGCGGGGTATTCGGGTGTTACAGTGGACATTTCGGCAGAGAAGCCTGAAACCACCCGGGACATCATTCTGATTCCGATGGAGGTGTTGTCCGTCCTGCAAAAGGTAAACAGCCGGCTGACCATTCAAATGGCCGAAGGTGAGCTGACACTGTCGGGGGAAACCCTGAATCTGGAATCCATAAAAAACTCATCTACGGCTTACGGGATAAAAGAAACCATGCTGGAGCTTACCATAGACCGAAAACAAACCGGTTCGGCTGAGCCCCCCCAGGGTTTGACGGTCAGCTCAAAGGTTTTTGATATCAGTATGCGGGCTGTGAACATGAAGAGAACCTATGCTGAAATGAATGAAATCATCTATGATATACTGAAAGAACCGACCACCACCGGTCCGTTCAAATATGGCCTCCTGGACAGGGAACTTTACAAGCTGCTGGGCGAAAAAACAACCCTGACCTACAAGAGTCAGATCGAACTGGAGGGGGCGATCAATCTTCTTATAGACAGGGTAGAAGAGGAGTTATCGGTGTATATCCGGGATATTCTGGACGGCGGCAGGGGCTTTTCTGCCTCCCGTATCAATAACCGTGAGCTGAAGGAGCTTGCAGGCGGAATGAAGCTGAAAATGCTTCATGATGGAAACCAATCGCTGGCCCGGCCCATGTTTTTGCCAACCGGCGCGGCAGCCTGGCAGGATCCACCCGGCATCAAAGCGTGGCTGTTCCCCTATGTCCTCGTTAATTGCAAAGCACCGGGGCAATATGCAGTGTTTTCGGCTCCGGCGGTTTCCATTGCCATTCCCGGCGCTGGTGTCTCTGTGAATCCGGATCTGCTGCGGTTGTCCCAAAAATACGATCTGCAAAAAGTATTCGGCGGTCAAACCCTGTATCCAGGGGATTTCGTTTCAAAAGACAGTGCCGTCACCCTTTTTGAAGTGGTCGCTGAAACCGGAACAATGGGTCTGAGCACTCCCGCAAAAATAAAGCATTACCAGTTGGATCAGTTCCTGCCGGTATCAAGCCTGAAAACAAATATCAACCGGCAACAGGCAACCTCTCTGGTGGTCGAGATATACGCTTACAAATCGGGTGTTTCAGCCAGTGATTTACGTCCAACCATACATCGTTATATCCGCAATGCCGCGGTAATGCCGGATCCGGTATATCACCGCCTGGTGATAGCGCTGGATCTGGGACTGACAAGCCTGGAACCTGACAATAGCTACAAGGGCGAAAGCCTCGCAACGATAGAGGAAATCCTGCAAGAAGTTATTATGGTGCTCGATTTGCTGGGTGAATGGTAAGGATCATGCCCGAACCAAGGCTTTCTACAGGAAGGGAACACTCCGCAAGAATGCAACCCGCGAAACAGCGGAGTGCTCCGGAACAAGGAGAACAGTTATGTGGAAGCACAAAAAAGCAATTATCAGAATAGTCGCATGGCTGTTGATACTGGGAATGGTGGCAGTTTATCTGATCAATATCGCTTTTGCTGAACAGGCCATCCCGTCAACACCACCGCAGAACATCACCGTAACGGATATCGCTTATGCCGACGAAGGCGGGCAGAACTGGTTTGCGTCGTTTACATGGACACCACCCAATTATCCTCCCCAAGCGACAGGGAATAAATCGCAAAACTTTTTTTTCAACAGGATTGAGCGTGGAACCGGATACCTGAGCGACGATGTTCTGGAGTTCACCCTGAATGCTACCGACACCTCGCTGGCTACCCGAAGCTATGGTATAGAGCTGGATCGCGGCAAAATCTATGAATTCTATGGGCGTTCCAGCTACACCTGGGGTGAATACGAAGAGTATACCTACAAATCAGGGCGATCAAACAAAGTAAAGTTCCTGACGGATGTGGAATTCGGGGCCGAATTGATATCCGGTAGCAACGAAATAAAAATCGTTTGGGATGATGTTTGGGATACCAATGGCCGAATCAATTACCGCATTTTAATTTCTGATACCTCCGGCTTTACACAACCCCCCTCCATACCGGACATCATCGGGTCGGATATCGGCACCGGGGACAGCAGAGTTACGGTGAACGGCGAAAGGCTGGAGTACATATATGCCAATGCTATGCCCGGCAGAGAGTATTCCATCAAGGTGATCCCGCTGGTTGAATCTAGTATATCCAAAATTCCGGATGAGGAAATTCCCATTGTGAAGGTGAAAACTGAAATTCTTCTGCGAGCGAAGAAAATGGGTGAAACTACCGACGGTATGCGATGGATGCTGTTCTGGGATCCGATCATC
>JAAYJG010000358.1 GCA_012523055.1 Ruminiclostridium sp.
ATAATAACAAAAATTATTTTTCAACATCGGATGTAATATTTGGTTTATTTCTTTATGTTAAGTAGAACCTAACCCGGTTATTGGCTCACAATCGACTTAAAGATATTTACTCAGCAGTTTTACGGCCTTGGCATATTCGTTGTTTTCATACCCGCCCAGCCCTTTTTTCCTTGTGATTTCAAAGCTTGCCTTCTGATAGATCCCGATCGCTTTATAACTCCATGTCTGTGTATGCAGATATACGTTCCTGTCCCCTTCAAGCGCTATCAGGTGTTTCATTCCTTTTGATACAAGCGCCTTCCCCAGACCCAGACCTTGGTATTCAGGCCGCACAGCCACCCAATGTATCCATGGATCCCGCCTGGTGCCAGTAAAGGTCCACCATGTGGTTATGGTTGCAACCTTTTTGCCTTCGGGATCCTCGATAAAAAGGCATCTTTGCATCAGCTCATCCATGTATTTCATATAGGATTCACGGAAATAGTACAATGCGTCGTCCACTTTATCAAATTCGAGTACAGAGGTTTCAATTTCCGCCCATTCCTGCTCATCTCCGGGCTTGAAAAGCACAAACCTGAACCCTTCGGGCAAATCGTATTGAAACATGGGCTTTCCTTTTTTTCTTTCCATCAAAACATTATAAAAGGGAATGGATTTATCGAGCATGGTATCCCCCGCAAGCGTTATGTAACTTATCAATCATTATATTACGAAAACAGGTTCAGCTAAACCCTAAACAAATCATAGCTTGGGTTTGTTGAATGAATATAGTGTATGTTAAAAAACTTAATTGGATTGACCTAATTTATTGATCTCATCCCTTATCCGTGCTGCATCCTCATACCGTTCATCCTTTATTGCCTGTTTCAGCTGCTTTTGCAGTACTTCCATGGTTGTCAGCCCATGTGGTTCCTCTTCCTGCTCGCTGAATGGGTTGAATTCCTCTTCCGATTCTTCGGGAATCACAATACCAGCCTCATCCATCACCTTTTCCTGAACAAACACGGGGGCTTCATACCTTAAAGCCAAAGCGATGGCATCGCTGGGGCGCGAATCTATTTCCATCTCACCGCTTTCATGCTTAAGAACCAGCTTGCCGTAAAATGTTCCGTCGATCAAATCGGCTTTTTAAACAGGCTTCTCCATGAAGCAGACTTCGAAGGGCAAATGATCATAATGCTTCAGGCCTGTCTCAACAAAACCGTATTGTTGATACCATTCCTTCAACCGTGTATTTTCGTTGATAATACCAATGGAAACCCTTTTCCCACCCTTTTTACTGACGTAATCAAATACCGTATCCATCAACCTTTTGCCGATGCCCCCATGCCTGTATTCAGGCAATACAGCCAGCCTTTCCATATAAAAGGTTCCCTCACTTGCTTCGAGGGCAGCAATAAAACCGATGCAGAGTTCTCCCTCGTAAGCTCCGAACATAACAGCCCCCTTATCGCGCATCTTTTCCATGGCATCTGTGCCTAAAAATGCCGGATTGGTTGGCGCATTTTTTCTTGTCAGGTGAAAATCATCCGCCACTGTAATGAACGCATTCCGGATAACACCCGCACATTCTTCCAAATCTCCGCTTACTTTTCTGATAACCATATTATCACACCATTCCTTCCTGCCCTTCATCAAACACCCTAGAACCACTGCTATGAAGATGGTGATTATTTGTTTAACCTGTACGGTTCACACGAAAGCTCATTTAATTATCTCAATCACTTTTCACCCTTGTACGCATACCTGAAATTGTTCGGTGGTGAGGTCACTGATATGGGCTGTTTCTTATCGGCCTCTTAACAAGCTTGCAAATTTCAGGATGTTCTCTCCCAATATTCCGGCTTGCCTTAGCCGCCTTTCCTGCTTGATAATGTCCCCATACCCGTCAGCTCTTGCAGACAGACCGTTCAGCTCACCCGGAACACAGATTGCCCCCATGGAAAGAAAATAATTGTAAATGATCGACAGAACCAAGCTCTGTCCTCCTCCTTCACCTCTGCCCACAGCAATTGCGCCACCGGGTTTTCCAACAAGCGGCTTGCGCCTTCCAAAGCTGTAGCTTCTGTCGAACAAAGCCTTCAGCTGTGCGGTCACATTCCTGTAGTACGCAGGTGAACCTATAATGACGGCATCACACTGCAGATATGCTTCCAAAAGTGAAGCTCCGTCGTCCC
>JAAYJG010000359.1 GCA_012523055.1 Ruminiclostridium sp.
ACCGATGAAACGATCAATATCCCAAAGGCGATCAGGCTTGCCTTTGCCACAACCGAAACCCCGAAGGTGGCGGCAGCGGAATAGTTCCCTTCAGTGAGGGATTGAATGGTGCGATAGGCATCGACCCCCGGCACGAGTGGAAAAACCCCGGGGATGGAGAAAATAGTAGAGGGAGTTTTACGGATTCGGGCCATCACTTCACTGTATATCGCCACCGCCGCGGTTCCTAAAAAAACTGATACCAGCGCCGCGTTCGGATACAGTCTCAAAAGCCAGTCGTTTAAGAACCTGCCGATCATGCCCGCAAGGCCAGCCCAAATCAAGTTTTTCCTGTCCACATTGATCAATAAGGCAGGGCACAGGCTCCCTATAAAAGCAACAATAATCCGAGTCATAAAACCTCCGAATTTACTAAACCAGGCGTGGAACTATGGATATGGCCAATGCGGTGCCAAAACCAATGGCCAATACGGTTAATATGGCTTCTCCCAGACGGGTTAACCCACTGACCAGGTCACCGGCCAGCAGATCACGCACACCGTTTGTCATGGCCATTCCCGGCAGATACAGCATAACCGATGAAATAATCATGATATAAACCTGTGTTCCCGGTACGACAAGCGGAGATAAAAGGCTTAAAAAGCTGCAGACAAACCCTACGGCAAAGTTGTTCAGGAAGGGCAGGTATCCGGAGCGAACCATTGCCAGGTTCATCAGGTGAACAACAGCACCAATCCCAAGCACTGAAAGCGCGTCCTTCAGACTTCCCCCAAACAGCAGTGCATAGGCAAAGGTGACCGTGGATGCACAAATAAACCGCAGCCAGACGGGGTAATTCCCGGAGGCCTTAATCTCTTCCAGTTGCCGGAACGCCTCTTCGGTAGAAACAGGGTGTTTAGCCAGCGTTCTTGAAAAAGCATTAATACGGTCGATTTTTGTTAAATCCAATGTCCTGACCTTGATTCTGCGCACAGAGGTCTCGGTTTCATCCTGCGGGGAGCGTACCGTTAAAAATCCCCGTCGGAAGCACGATGGATTCACAGGAAAACCCGAACCCATTGCATATTTTGGTGATGCTTTCTTCCACACGGTAGGTTTCCGCGCCGTTGCGCAGAAGAATCTCACCGGCTTCCATGGCAATAGACATAACAGACTGAAGCTCCATAAAAATATCCTTTTCAATTCACCCATTTTCATGCATCTGCCTCAAGAGTGCATTCAATTATTTATCTTACTCTCATTATACCACCAGCATCTGAAACAAACACAGGATTTGACAATTGCCTTAAGAGCTTATTCCATCGGGTATTCTCAGTCTTATTAGGACATGAACCAAAGATAACCTGAAATCACAAAGCTCGTTTATCATAACAACCATCAGAAAAGTGAAAATGAAGTAATTTTGGCTGTACATAATTGTAAAACTTCTTGAACAGCCTGTTTCCAAATGATATAATGAAGTTGTTTGGCGCATCAGCTGTGATTGGATTGAAATATGTTCCGATCCCTGTTTTTGCTAAGATCTGTTCTGGTGGTCAAAATAACAAGCCCATAATTTTCAACCAAACAAGGAGAATGATGATGAAAAGTATGCTCCGCGATATTAACCTGGCACCGTCCGGTAAACAAAAGATTGAATGGGTCCGCAGATTTATGCCCATTTTAAGTCATTTGGAAGAGGAATTTAAAAAAACCAAACCCCTTAAAGGCGTAAAAATAGCTCTGTCCATTCACCTTGAAGCAAAAACGGCATATCTTTCAAAGGTTCTTGCCGCCGCGGGGGCGCAGATGGCAGTTACTGGCAGCAACCCCCTGTCAACGCAGGATGATGTGGTGGCGGCATTGGCGTCCGATGGTATTGATGTTTATGCATGGTATGATGCGACCCCCGAAGAATATCAGATGCATCTTGACCGCACGCTGGAATTTGGCCCGAATATCATCATCGATGACGGCGGTGATTTAGTTCATTTGCTGCATACCACCAAACAGCATTTGCTGGGGGGTGTTTACGGCGGCTGCGAAGAAACAACCACGGGTATCCTGCGGCTTTTGGCCATGGAAAAACAAAATGTTTTAAAAATTCCGATGATGGCGGTGAACGATGCCATGTGCAAGCATCTGTTTGACAATCGCTACGGCACAGGCCAATCGGTTTGGGACGGGATCAACCGTACAACAAACCTGAATGTTGCCGGGAAAACCGTTGTTGTTGCGGGTTACGGCTGGTGCGGCAAAGGTGTGGCACTTCGGGCGAAAGGGCTTGGAGCCAAGGTGATTGTCACCGAAGTTGATCCGGTAAAGGCCATAGAAGCCGTTATGGATGGTTTTCACGTGATGGCGATGGATCAGGCTTGCGAAGAAGGAGATATCTTTGTAACTGTAACTGGCTGTGAAAAGGTCATCATTGGCCGGCATATGGAAAAGATGAAAAATGGCGCTGTTATGTGCAATGCAGGGCATTTCAATGTAGAAGTTTCACTACCCGATCTCGAAGCGCTTTGTGTTGAAATCACAGAATCGAGAAAAAATATTATAGGCTATACCATGAAAGATGGACGCACGCTGTATCTGCTGGGTGAGGGCAGACTGGTCAACCTTGCCTGCGGGGATGGTCATCCGGCTGAAATCATGGATATGAGCTTTGCGGTACAGGCATATGCGGTGCTCTACATCATAGAGAATCATCTGCAGCTGAAGCCCGGCGTCTTTAACATTCCGGAGGAAATCGACCGAAAAATCGCCTTTCAGAAGCTTTCATCCATGGGCATTTCCATCGATCGCCTCACAGAAGAACAGGAACGTTATATCCACAGCTGGAATGTATAAACTCTTGCTTTTTCAAGAAGTTGGCGGCTTATGCGGCAGACACAGATTTAGGGAACAGGGGGTTAACGGGGAATGGACTCAGACAGGGAAATACTGAACATGGAAGAAGCCGCCGAGTTGTTTGGCGTCAGCATTAAAACCTTTATCAAGCTTTTAAGGGAAGAAAACGTGCCGGCAAGAAAAATCGGGCGTGAGTGGCGTTTTTCAAAAAG
>JAAYJG010000360.1 GCA_012523055.1 Ruminiclostridium sp.
ATCCCCCTATAGGGGGATAGGAAACATTGGTATTAATTTTGCAAGACTAACTGCGATTATTATATTTGTAGAACTTATCGCAACCAGTTTTCATTTGAGTGGTCGCAGTTAGTTTGTCAATTGACCGTTACTCCTGTGAAATCAGATGATGGTGAAAAAAAGCTTGCATTCCATCATGGGGCTGTGTTAGAATATTAGTTGCTGTGGTTCCAGGGAACTACAAACCAATAGAACATTACGGAACAGTGCTTTACATACGGGTTATCAAACCTGAGCCAAAGCACCGGAACCGATTTAAGACGATAAGGAGGTGTGTAGCAATGGCAAAATGTGAATTATGTGAAAGAGGACAGAAATTCGGCATCCAGGTCAGCCATTCACACAGAAGAAGCAATACAAACTGGAAAACAAATGTGAAAAGAACCCGGGTGACAATCGATGGTGTGACCAAAAGGCTGGACGTCTGCACAAGCTGCATGCGTTCCAACAAGAAATCCGTTTAAACGGATACTCGTTTTTTCATCAAGGGAAAATTCTTAGAACGATTACCCCCGGGTTTTTACCGGGGGTTTTTGCTTGTGGGTTTATCCAACGGTTCTGCTCCTGAATAAAAATCGGCCCATGCCTGGAAAATCCTCGAGCAGGAGCGCTTTTCACAGCAGATCATGGATTGAAGGATTTTCGGGTTCACGAAATCATGCGATACAATGATGTGCTCCATCCTATTGATTTAATGAATGTTAAAGACTCTTTTCAGAAAACTACCCAAGAAACGTGGCATTTTTAAAACGATGATTTTCATCGGTGGGCACCCCCAGGCTCAAATGTTGATACTAACAGTATATTCCGCAGCATAAAACTTGTGATAGAAAAATTCTTAAGTTAATTTATTATGCATTCTCATCCGATATATAACATACATAATGCTTACTATAATGTAATATTAAAGAGGTTGAGTAAATACAACAATATATTAAAACTGTTAGAAACTTTCTTTCAAAATACCTGGTGATGATTCTGTTGCTTCTAATTACTTTGCTAACTCTTGTCAATGCTCTGACAGGAAGAAACCGTCTTATAGCATTCCTTGTCTGTGGTGTTTCTGTCTTAACATTAATTGCATATTTTCTTTCGCATCGTCATTCCAACTCCGCTGATAAGCAGATCACTCGTTTAAAGGAAATCACCACGCAGTTTGTTGAAAACGGAATTATTGAAGAATTTTCAGAAGTAGTTTCTATCAACACAGACATTGAGGCCTTGTGGCATCAGATGAAGCGGATTTTTCAAACCGTACGGGAGGATGCCGCGAACAAGAGAAATATTACTTCCCTGAAGGAATGTATTTCAGGAAACATGCAAGAGCTTGAAACCGAACTAAAGAGCGTTCATCATTCATCTGAAGAGCTGTCACAAATAATGAAGGAAACTGCAGATACCTCGGAAAATGTTGCCGCGTCCACCCTTGATATGATCAGTTCTGTACAGTTTATCACGGATAAATCCAATCAGGGTGTTGCTACTGTCGATGAAATCCGCGAACGAGCAAATACTCTGAATCTAAGGGTTACAGAAGCACAAAAGAAGGCAAATGCGATTTTTGCCCAGACAAAACAAGAATTAAGCCAAGCCATTAAAAATTCACAGGTAGTAGAACAAATTTCCATTCTATCCGACTCTATTATTCAAATCACCTCACAGACAAACCTCCTTTCGCTCAATGCCTCCATAGAGGCGGCACGCGCCGGAGAAGCCGGTAAGGGTTTCACCGTCGTAGCAGAAGAAATCAGAAAGCTTGCAGAACAATCCAAGGTGGTTGTCTCAAAAATTCAACAAGTCACTGAACAGGTACAAAACTCTGTAAATGAGCTTGCTGTCAGTTCAAATAAACTATTGGATTTTATGACCGGTGATGTTTACAACGACTATGCTTCCATGCTTGAGGTTGCCGGGAAGTATACCGATGATGCAAACTTTGTCAATGCGATGGTTACAGATTTCAACCAAGCCGCCAGGGACCTTTTTGTTTCCGTAAACCAGGCTATGGGCGATATTGACAGTATCTCTGACGCATCAACCACAGGAGCTGAAAGAACAACAGAAGTCAAGCGGGAGATTTTAGAGATCTTTCAAAAGTTTTCAAGTATCATAAAAAGCATCGATGACTGTGGCAATGCAGGTTGATTGCTTTTTCCGATAGCATTTTCAGAATGGAGGGTTTGTAATGGAAAAACAGGGTAATTGGGAGTTGAAAACATACGAGGTTCCAGGCAGAAGAATTGTATGGACCGAAGGAATTGGTCAGGCTAATCCTGAAGAAGTAAATAAGGTCACAGAATACGTGCTTGCCAAGGCAAAATCCTTTGGTCCCGGAGCGTGGGCATATATTCCAGGGATAGATAAAATGGCTCCGATCTTTGACAGCGAAACCCAAAAGTGCTTCGCCGATATGCATAAAAAGTGCGAAGAAGCTGGATGTGTAGCCTTTGCATTCGCTTCAGGGGGCATGGCAGCAATCAAGGTTCAGTCAAAACGTCACCATCAGCAATCACACGTTGGAATAGTGTCTGAGCACTTCAGAACCGCTGACGATGCAAAAGAGTGGTTGAAGGAAAACTTTGGCATCTAAAATGAATCGATTTTATGAAACAAAACTGGCAGGCTTATAGCTTGCCGTTTTTGTTTTATCATACTATATCTTGTCATACAGTTGTCTTTGTGATAAAAAATGATTATCGGTCTGGGAAAACAATCCGCTTGAAATTCAATGGAAAGCCTTATTGAAGTGAATAACAAATCGATGGAGGTTAAATACATGGAACAAAAAAAGCTCAACTCCAGGGTTCTTCTCCTTTGGGGAGGTATTATGGCGGCAGGAACGGTTTTGCTATTTACAGGCATTACCAATGAAAGCCTTTGGTATGACGAATCCTATACCGGAGCACTGGTCAGGAGAACCATGGCCGATATTATCCGCATAACAAGCGGAGATAATCATCCGCCACTATACTATCTGATGCTTCGAGTCTTCACATTGATCTTTGGGAATACAGTTTTCAGCCTGCGTGCCTTTTCAGTGATCGGGGCACTGTTGCTGGCTTCGTTGGGGATTGGGCCTGTCCGCCGTGCACTGGGAGAACGGGTGGGAATTCTTTATACCATTCTTTCCCTTACAATGCCCATCACCATTGCCATGGCACAGGAAGCCAGGATGTATACCTGGGCAGCTTTTCTGGTAACGGGAAGCGCTCTTTATGGCTACTTCAGTTATGAGGAGGGCAAATTTAAAGATTGGGTCCTTTTCTGTGTTTTCTCTGTCGCAGCTGCCTTAACGCATTATTATGCATTACTGGCGGTTATCATCATTTGTGCGCTTGTGCTTTTGATGATGCTGATAAAAAAGAAAAAAACCTTACCATTTCTGCATGCTGCAGCAGTAATGGCAGTTTCATACATCCCTTGGTTTGTGAAACTGATTGGTGCGATGAACCGCGTGAAAGAAAGCTATTGGATTACAACGGTTACCAGTAACGTTATCCAGAATACGTTTTCATACCCATTCTCAAACAAATTCTGCATCCCGTTATCCGAAAGCTTTCCGGCATTTTGTTATATGATTGCTGCCATCATCCTTTCCTGGGGGATCCTCTCTAAAATTTTTCAAAAGGACAAAAAGGTAATTCTGCCCATCATCGCCCTGGGAACCTATCTGTTGACCATCATCGCCGGAATAATCGCCTCCTGGGTCATCCGGCCGGTTCTGGTGGAGCGATATATGGTGAATGTGCTGGGGTTGTTCATCCTGGCGTTGTCATACGCCATGGCCAACCTCGGAAAGAAGATCACCCCCACCATCGTTGCATTGGTATTGATACTGACTGTTTCAGGGCTGCAAATTCACCATACGCTGACCAACCGTTTCAACGGCCCCATGAAGGAAGCTGTTCAAACGCTGGAGGTTCAGCCCGGCGACATCTTCCTGCATACCGATGAGCACACCATCGGAACCTTCAGCTACTACTACCCCGACAATATGAATTATTACTATGTAGGAAAGGGAACCGGAGGCTTCAGTAATTTCGATGCTTTCCAGCCAAATGGAGTGCTCGTAAGCTCCCTGGATGAAATTCCAAAGGATCAGCAGATATGGCTTGTGTATCGGCAGGGAGGTATCGACAGGATATCCGTACCTTCCTGGATAAACTCAGGGAAGCTGAAGACCCAGGGAGGCCCGCGTGTATTCCGTTTACCCTTGTCATTTTATGATTTTATGGTATATCAGGCAAAATTTCCGCAAGAGGGATCTGAGAATACCCAACCTGCCACTGCAACAGTTGGCAGCATCACGGTTAAAGCAAACAGGTTTCGTAAAGGCAGCGGAAAGGCAATTGTGGTGATTTATAACGGTCCAAACCAGATACTGAACACCCAGTCTGCTGAAATAATGGATGGGATGATCGAAGTTAGCTTTAAAGATCTGATGTTTGGTGACTATTCAGTTCTTGTGTTCCACGACGAAAATGGAAACATGGATCTTGATTTGAAAAATGGAAACCCCACAGAAGGGCTGGGCTACTCCAACCAGTTCACTAAGATTGCAGGGCCTCCCGACTTTGAAAACAACAGGTTCTCTTTAAGTGCAGAAGTGCTCTCCATCGATATACCCATTTTCTATTTTGATTGAACCACACAAACCCATTGGTCTTTATACAATAATCCCCCGACTTATGTTTACACCCTTTTGGCAAACATACGAATCGGGGGGTTTTCTTTTTCTTTTTCCGCTCTGACGTTAAACCTCCATCACCAGCGTTTTTAACTGTTGGGTTGAAAAGGAGGAGCATTACCCGGGTTATAACAAATCTTCAAGAAGGATCTTCAGTCCAATCCCAATTAAAATCACGGCGCCAATCCGAGTCAGATATTTTTGGTACCGGGCATACTGAGATAACCAGCAGCCCAGCAGTACCCCAAGAAAAGACATGATGAAGGTGATCACACCTACGATAATCGAAGGAAACAATATATCGTACCCCATTGCTGAAATGCTGATACCGGCTGCAAAGGCATCTATGCTGGTTGCGAGAGATAATGTCAGCATCAGCTTCAGGCTGGTTAAATCCATTGGCTCGGATTTATCGTCCAAAGATTCCTTCCACATCTTGACGCCAATAAACGCCAGCAGCACAAATGCAATCCAATGATCCACAGGTTCAATGAAGGTTCGGAAGGTATTACCGGCTAACCCTCCCAGAGCCAGCATGCCCCATTGGAAAAAACCAAAAAAAAGGCCTGCCTTCATGGCGTGAAAGGTTCGTTTTCGTAAAACACACAGTCCACAGGATACTGAAACAGCAAAAGCATCCATTGCCAGGCCAAGGGCAAGCAGTATGACAAAAAACATATTCATTCGCAATCACCAATTCAACCATATTACCTGCATTACCAGCCAACATGATAAAAGGAAGCAGCAAAAACGCAGACCTCCTTCGTGTCCTCAGGCAAGCTTTGATTCAAAGCCCATTCTGATATCAGTTTTCAGCCTGAGATGGCTTACATTTACAGGCTTCTTGTACAATACTATAGAAATAATATTAAGCCAAGCAGTAAAATATATCAAGACCAGATTAAAAAGGAAGTAACAGAATCTGCCTGGGAGCAGATTTAATCAAATGCCCTTGAGTAAAGGGTCGAGGCCTGAGGTGCGTTCCAGTTGGTACGCACCTTAAGTGGGGGATTGTACCCGCCATTAATGATATAATTAAAATCAGGTTATTTTGTGCTTGCGCTTATATATCTTAATGATGTCGATATACCTTTCATACACTTCATCTACTATATTTTCCCAGTTTCTGTATATCGTAATCCTGGCCTTCTCTCCTATGCTCTTCAGCTCTTCTCTGTTCTTTACAATCTGGATGATCCGGTTGGCATAGGAAACGGAATCGTTGTCACTGAAAAAGCCGTTTACATTGTCTACAATGCCTTCAGCGGCATTGCTTCCGGCAATGACAAGAGACGGTGTACCTACTGCGGCGGCCTCTTGCACAACAATGGGAGCATTGTCATAAATGGAAGGGAAGAGAAACAAATCGGCCCTTGCAAACAACGAACGCAAATAATCCCGATCGAGTATCTTTCCAAGGAATGTGATGCGATCGGTCATCTCCAGCGTTTTCACATAGTTTTGCAGTTCTTCCTGGGCATAACCGTCCCCCACAAAAAACATTTTGTACGGGATATCATTCCGGAAAACACGCTGCAGTGCATCAACAATCAGCTTAACATTCTTTTGCCAGATATGCTGACCAACAAAAAGAAGAACCAGGTCTTCCTTGTGAATGTTCAACCTCGCTTCAGTCTGCTGTACCAGCGCATCCATGTTGGTCGGGATAACAAAATCGCTTCCATTGAGAATGACCTCAGCCTTTCTCTTATAACCATATTCACGCAGGGTATCTGCGGCACCCTTGCTGACAGTCCAGACCTGATCCACCCTGTTGAAAAAATCAATGACGACCCTTGTGCAAATCTTCGCGAAGGCATCAATTTTCAACACCTGCTTAAAGTCATCATAGAACTTGGAATGGAAGGTAGCAACGATAGGAATGTTATTCTTCCTGGCAATTTGCTGAGCAATAACCCCCGATGTGAACGGACAATGGGCATGAACGATATCAAAGGGAATGGTTTTGATGGTGCTGCGGAAATTAATATCCAGCACTTCCAGGCCAAACCGGTAGGGCTCTCTTTTCTTTATGGGGATGGAATAATAGCGCAGCACCGGAAATTCCTCTCTGTCAACATACCCGGGATAAGCCGGTGTTGCAACATAGCTTTCCCCATACTTTTTATCAAGCCAGTAAGCATAGTTTTTAACTACATTTGTTACACCATCCATGACTGGTGTGAACGCGTCATTAAATTGACCTGTAACCAGTTTTTTGTCCATAATACTCCCCAGAGTTTCTGTTACCTGCACACGTAATGCAACCGATTGCACCGGTTTACTGTAGTATATGTATATCGTGTAGTTGAACCATGAAAATGGTCGATGATTAACAGTCTCTACCAATATAGTACGTCATCACGCCTGGAATAGTCTGTTCGATACTATTATAGCACATTCAAACAGAACCGGGAACAGAATTTCCCACTACCCATCCAGTATAGCCTTCA
>JAAYJG010000361.1 GCA_012523055.1 Ruminiclostridium sp.
TGGCTTAACCTGAAGGAATCTCCTACAACATCGGCTAAATCCTGTACTTCATCGATCTGATAATTATGGGCTACTATCACCGCGTTCTTTTCTCGTTTCAGTCTTTCAATTTCACCAACCATGTCGGTCGTATCCTGTGTCAAAGAATTCGTCAACTTGCGACCTCCTTTGATATGTTTTGCCTGATGAGTTTATTATAGCACATGAGGATCACTTGTACTATAAAAGCGTTCGAAAAGAGAACACAAAAAAATCCGGAGTCAAATCCGGACTTTTCTCATAAGAAAAATATCGTGTGAGGACATGCCCCAATGCGTCTGTGCCTAATGAAACTTCCGGGCGGTTCAGTCGTCTGAACCCCTGTTCCAGTTGACAACACCATAAACAATGCACAGCAGCGCGCTTAAAGCACTAAAAACATATGCCAGCAAGGCCCCTGTATCTTGTATTCCCAACATCATTCAAACCTCCCTCGCCTTAGCTTACTCTTTGTGCGCAAAGCACAGCTCGACATGCTTCTTGTCCAGATCCGGTTTTGTGAATAACCCGACAACAATGGTCACAATAGTCGATACAGAAAGTGAAATGATCAGCGGATCCAAATAAACAAGGTTTGTACCCATTGCCAGCGAGTCCACACCAAATATCAGCCTGCACAGCATCAATATGGCTGATTCCTTGGTATGCACAAAAAGCATCCAGAGCATACTGGTTGAGAAACCGGCCAGCATGCCAGAAATAGCAGCCTTTTTTGTAATCTTTCTGGAGTATAGTGCAGCAACATATAATGGTAAAAATGAAGACGCACAGATACCATAAAATAAACCGGTGCTGATAACAATGGCTCCGTTCCAGACCTTTGGCAGCACATAAGCCAGCACAACGGTAATGACAATCCCAATCACCAGTCCAACCCTGGTGATCAGCATGGTTCTTTTTTCATCCGCGTCCCTTTTACCAAACAAGTCTCTGCTGACTGCCGTGCCCATGGTGTGAAACTGCGAGCTGAGCGTTGACATCCCGGCAGATATGGCCACAATCATAAAAACCGCAACAAACCATTCGGGCATGATGTCATTAATGAACGCCGGAATGACCTCTTCACTGGAACCTGCGAAAACCTGAGCGATCTTGCCGTATTTTTCATAGAAGTATAAATTGGTCAACGGCCCAACCACATACACAACACCAACGGTCATCAGTATGAAAATGCCTCCGATGGGTACTGCGCGATTCAGCTGTTTGCCGCTTTTAACCGTCATGTACTTTACAACCAGCTGGGGTTGAGCCAGAGCCCCTACGCCAACACCGAGCACAATGGATGAAAAAACCACCAGCCAGTTTGGGGAAAAGGCTTCAGGCGTACTGGTCCAACCGGTAAAACCCGGCAGAATGCCGATGCTCTTGATCTGTTCCTGCACCTGCGGAAGGCTGGACAGGAGTGTCAGCCTTTCGTGCGCGGAGGTTATCCCACCAAGCTGTTGATAGACAAAGACAATAAAAATCAGCATCCCGACGATCATGAAAGATCCCTGAAAAGCATCGGCATACATTACACCTTTCAAGCCGCCGAAAAAAACATAGATGGCCACAAAAGCGGCAGAAATGAGCAGTGCTGTAATATATTGAATATTGAAGCTTCTTTGAATAAATGCTGCCACACCAATTAAAACAGCCGCCGCATATATGGGCATGAACAGAAAAATGATTGCGGCAGAGAATTTTTGAATAAATTTTGATTGATATCTTTCGCCAATAAATTCTGAAAAGGTTTTTGCGTTCAGGTTCTGCCCCATACTTCTTGTTCTTTTTCCAAAGAAGATAAACGCAACAAAAACTCCCAGAAAAATGTTCAGGAATGTGAGCCACAACAGGCTGAAGCCATGCTGTGCCGCAATGCCTCCGAAACCGACAATGGCGGATGTGCTGATAAAGGTTGCGCCATAAGAAAGGGCCATCACTGCCGGATGAATTTGTCTTCCGCCCAGCAGGTAATCATTGGCGTTTTTGGTTCTGCGGAACCCCAGATATGACAAATAACCAATGGCTACAATGTAGATAGTTATCATGATGACTTTGATCATGAAGCATGCCTCCATTCAATAAAAAAAGCCTTAATGCACGGAAAAAGGACACGTACAAAAAGGCTGCTGCGAGCCATAGTATGCTACCGTCTTCCATGCTACATATCAGTTCGTTTCAATTGCTCCCATTTTACAGTGAGTCAAGTTGTCCGATTCTCTGGCTCACAAGCTAAGCCAACACAGCTTAGGCGTTGCCAGCAGTTTTACAGTATTTTTGTCGGAAATTGCGGCAACATTGACATGTTAACAGAAAAAACGGAAGATGTCCAGCGTTTTGTAAACAATGTTCCATTTTCGACCAGTTGGATGTTACTATACAAAGGTATGTGTTTAATCTTGAGCGCAGCGAAGGATCTTGTCAGGAGTAATGCGAGATCCTTCACTTCGTTCAGCAGGCTGCGCCTGTTTACCTGTGAACGGTAGCAGTTGGATGGTTACACAGGAATAATACAAATTCTTTACGCCAGTTACACGGTTTTTGTTGTTTCTTGTTTTAGTTTGTTGTAGAATAAAGAATGTCATGATTTCACTGTATTCACTTAAAAACCTTTGTATTTCATGCATAAAAAACCCTTGACTCGGTAATTTATTCATGAAGCACCTGATTTTTTGATATCATACAGATTTATATAGGAATGAATTCCTGCAGTGAGTCATGAGATAACAGCGCATTCGTAAAATGAGTCCGGAGGGTTATGTTTCTTTATGGAATTGTTAAAGCAGCGTATATTACAGGATGGAAAGGTTCTTCAGGGAGACATCCTCAAGGTGGATTCGTTTATCAATCATCAGATTGATTCCAAGCTGGCTTTTGAGATTGGCCATGAATTTTATAAACGTTTTTCAGACGCTCACATTGACAAAATATTGACGATTGAGACCTCTGGTATCGCTTTCGCATTGTGCGCTGGTATTCATTTTGATGTTCCCGTCGTGTTCGCAAAAAAGCAGGCCGGCGGGAATATGTCACCGGAAGTTTACCAGGGGAAGGTTCATTCCTATACTAAGCAAACCGATTATACTATCTCGGTTTCAAGGTGTTTCCTGCGTGCCGGTGAAAGGGTTCTGATCATTGACGATTTTCTTGCAAACGGTCAGGCTGTACTGGGGTTGATGGATATCGCAGAGCAAGCCGGGGCCGTTGTATCGGGCGTCGGCATTGTCATTGAAAAGGGTTTTCAGCCCGGAAGCCAAATATTGCACAGCCTGGGAGTCCGTTTGGAATCCCTTGTTGTAATAGATTCATTTCAAGATAAAAATATTATTTTCAGGGAGGAAAGAAAAAATGAAAAGAAGAGTACTTTGCATGGTTTTAGCGGTGCTTAGTCTCGCGATGATTCTGACGGGCTGTGCCGCTCCGGGCGCTGCAAAACAGGAAAAGGTGAAGGTAGGGTTTGTTTACATCGGCACCGGTGGCGACAAGGGTTACACCTTCGCACATGATCAGGGCAGAAAATATGTCGAAGCAAAACTGGGCGACAAGGTTGAAGTCATTTACCAGGAAAACGTTTCCGACAGTGACAATTCCAGCGTGGCTGTCATGCAATCCTTTATCGATCAGGGTTGTTCGGTGATCTTTGCAACCTCTTACGGCTATATGGATTATATGTATGATCTGGCTGCAGAACACCCCGAGGTGAAGTTCCTGCACTGCTCGGGCTACAAATCCTCCGACAACATGCTCAACTACTTTGGAAGAATTTATCAGGCTCGTTACCTTTCAGGTATCGTTGCAGGCATGAAGACAGAAACCAATAAGATTGGTTATGTTGGTGCTTTCCCGATTCCCGAAGTGGTACGCGGCATCAACGCGTTTACGCTGGGTGTTCGCTCGGTAAATCCGGATGCAACGGTTGAAGTGGTCTGGACAAGCACCTGGTACGATCCTGCTACTGAAAAGCAGGCAGCTATCGCTTTGCTGGACAATAACTGTGACGTTATCGCACAGCACCAGGACACCACCGCTCCGCAGCAGGCAGCTGAAGAACGCGGCAAATGGTCTATCGGTTACAACTGCGACACCAGCGATGTTGCAACCAAATCCTATATGACAGCTCCCGTGTGGAACTGGGGACCTTATTATGCTGATCAGATTCAAAAGGTGATCGATGGAACCTGGAAAGCTGAAAACTACTGGGGTGGCATCAATGACGGCATCGTTGCACTCGCACCGCTGACAGCCAATGCTCCCGCAGGTGCACAGGCCAAGGTGGATGAAATGACCGCCAAGATCAAGAGTGGAGAATTCAAGGTTTTTGAAGGCCCCATCAACGATCAGACCGGTGCGGTAAAGGTTCCTGCTGGTACCATGATGACCGATGAGGAATTGCTCTCCTTCGACTGGTTCGTCGAGGGTGTTGTCGGAACCATTCCCAAGCAATAACAGTAACGAAATTGGCAGGATTAAGGGGTTGCCTTTAATCCTGCTTACTTTTTTAGCAGACAAGGAAACAAGGATGCATTATAATATCAGAAAATCATGCATTTCATGTATAAAATCCAACTAAGAGGTTTTTATGTATAAAATACAATGATTTTCAAAGGAACGAAATCATATTGAATAAAGGATGAAATCATGAGCCAACCTGTCTATGTCGAAATGAAAAATATCTGTAAAACCTTTGGTGTCACCCGGGCCAACCACAACATCAACCTGACGGTGCTTGAAGGTGAAATTCATGCTCTGCTCGGAGAAAACGGTGCAGGCAAAAGCACCCTGGTGAATATGATCTCGGGCATATACACTCCCGACGACGGCAGCATTGCCATTCATGGTAAACCGGTGGAAATCCACTCGCCCAGGCAAGCGATTGAACTGGGGATTGGGATGATACACCAGCATTTCAAGCTGATCGACGTTCTTACAGCAGCCGAGAATATTCTTTTGGCTGAAAAGGGTTCTCCGTTTTTATCCCGACGGACTGCCTCAGAAAAGATTAGTAAAGTAATGGATAAATACGGGATGCACGTTGATCTGAACCGGAAAATCCAGGACATGTCCGTCAGCGAAAAGCAAACCGTTGAAATCCTGAAGGTATTGTATCGGGGGGCGAAAATTCTCATTCTTGACGAACCCACGGCTGTGCTTACACCACAGGAAATCGAACGACTTTTTAAAATCCTGCGCAACTTGATCAAAAAGGGCTGCGCGGTGATCATCATTACCCATAAGCTCAACGAGGTAATGTCCATATCCGACCGGGTTACGGTGCTGCGCCAGGGAGAGTCGATTAAAACACTGAACACGAAGGACACCGATATCCGTCAGCTGACCGAGCTGATGGTTGGAAAGCCAGTAGATCTATCCATTGAAAAGGCTGTTGTTGAAAGGGGCAGACTTCTGCTTTCAGTGCAAAACCTCTGTGTTTTGGGTGAACATCATGTCCGCGTGCTGGATGATATCAACTTTGAGTTGTATGCGGGTGAAATCCTCGGGGTGGCCGGTGTGGCAGGAAGCGGCCAGAAAGAGCTGTGTGAAGCCATTTCAGGCCTATATCCCATTGAAAAGGGGAACATTCTTTTTGAAGGAAACAGTATTGTCGGGCACAGCCCGCGGGAAATCATCCGAAAAGGCATCAGTATGAGTTTCATCCCCGAGGATCGTCTGGGTATGGGTCTGGTGGCCTCCATGGACATGGTTGATAACATGCTTTTAAAGGACTATGTGAACCAGCCCGGCATTTCGGTGGACAGAAGGCCCGCCAGGGAAAAGGCCGAACGGGTGAAGGACAGGCTGGAGATACAAACCCCCGGCATCGGCACTCCCATCCGCAAGCTTTCAGGCGGCAATATTCAAAAGGTTCTTCTGGGCCGTGAGATTGATGCAAACCCGCATGTGCTGATCACCGCATACCCTGTAAGGGGTCTGGATATCGGTGCTTCTTATAATATCTATGACTTGTTGAAGGAGCAAAAGAAAAAAGGCGTTGGAATCTTGTATATCGGTGAGGATCTGGATGTTTTGCTGGAGCTGTGCGACAGGATCATGGTCTTGTGTGATGGGAAGGTCACCGGGCTTACCGACAGCCAGTGCATCACCAAGGAAGGCCTTGGGCTGTTAATGGCAGGCGAGTCATTATCCACGCTGACACAGGAGGAAACGACATGCAAATTATAACCCGTTCCGGCACCTCAACAAAATCTATCATCATCATCCGGCTGATCGCAATTTTCGCGGCCATTCTGGTTTCAAGCATATTCATCGGTTTTTTGGGGTATAATCCGTTTACGGTATATACCAACATGCTGAAGGGTTCTTTGGGGACGGTTGTCCGCTTCAGGGCTACACTTCTGGAAATGATCCCACTGGTAATCACTTCCTTGGGCATATTGATTGCTTTTAAAATGAAGTTTTGGAACATTGGCGGTGAAGGGCAAATATTGATGGGCGCTTTCGGTGCCAGCCTTGTTGCGCTGCGCATTCAGGGAATCCCCCCGTTCATGATGCTGCCGCTGGTTTTTATCGCGGGTTTTCTGTTTGGTGGCCTCTGGGCATTCATTCCTGCATTTTTCAAAGCTAGGTTTGGTGCAAATGAAACCATCCTTACACTGATGCTGAACTATATCGCACTACAATTCATCACTTATCTGCAGTTTGGGCCATGGCGTGATCCGAAGGCCATGGGCTTCCCCAAAATAGCTACCTTTCCCGACAGTGCTATTCTGCCAAAAGTGTTTGGGGTTCATATGGGCTGGATTGTCGCATTGCTGTTGGTTGTACTGGTTACCTGGTTTATGAAGAAAACCAAAAAGGGGTTTGAAATCGCAGTGGTCGGTGAAAGCGTTGCCACCGCCCGTTACGCGGGGATGAACGTTTCACAGGTCATTTTGTTTGCCACCCTTATAAGCGGAGGCCTTTGCGGTATTACAGGCGTCATTCAGACAGCCGGAGTGAATAAAACGCTGACAATGAACATTTCCAGCGGGTATGGTTTCTCGGCGATCATCACCACCTGGCTTTCAGGTCTTTCCGCGCCGCTGGTGGTAGTCGTCTCGTTCCTGTTTGCCATATTGCTGCAGGGAGGATCTTATATACAGTCCGCATTGCAGATTCCCTCCTCCGCCGCCGAGGTGCTGCAGGGGATGATTTTATTCTGCATTCTGGGAAGTGAATTTTTTGTCCGCTATAAGGTTCGTTTTCGTAAAAAGGAAAAAAACACCGTCGGGGGTAGTGCCGTATGAGTGATGTTCTGAATATTGTCGTTCTGTTTTTAAAAAGTGCTGTCATCGCCGGTACACCGCTGCTATTTTCCATTATCGGTACGATGTACAATGAGAAGGCAGGAAATACAAACCTGGGTGTGGAAGGCATGATGCTGCTGGGCGCAGTGGCTGGTTTTCATACGGCTTCCAGTACACAGAACCCTCTGGCCGCGCTGCTGGCTGCCTGCGTCTTTGGCGCTTTGGGCGCGCTGATATACGCGTTTCTGACGGTTACGTTACGCTCGAACCAGGTCGTTACGGGCCTTGCGTTAACCATCTTTGGTACGGGCCTGTCCCGTTTTTGGGGGCAAAGCCTGATGGGTCAGGTTCTGTCGGAAAGCTTCACAAGGTTTTTCCGCCCGCTGTCCATGCCGTTCCTGGCAAAAATCCCTGTACTGGGCCCTGTGCTTTCAGTATTTCTGGAACAGGATCTGTTCGTTTATTTGGGTTATGTGGTTGCGATTCTATCGGGAATCTATCTGTACAACACCCGCTGGGGCCTGAACCTGCGCGCGGTTGGTGAAAATACGGCGGCGGCTGATGCCTCGGGTATAAATGTTACTCTTTATAAATATGTCCATATCCTTCTCGGAGGCGCCCTTTGTGGCTTGGGAGGAGCTTATCTGTCGCTGGTTTTCGTCCCATCATGGCAGGATAACATCACTTCGGGCCGTGGCTGGATTGCCGTGGCGCTGGTCATATTCACCTCATGGAACCCCTACAAGGCAATATGGGGTGCGTTCCTGTTCGGCGGCCTGGATATCATTGGCTTCCGTATTCAATCACTGAATATCCCGATAAATCAGTATTTTTTGCGGATGCTTCCCTACCTTGCAACCTTCCTGGTGATCATCGTCGGCTCCATTCGTAAAAGCAGCCGGCACAACCCGCCCAAAGACCTGGGAAACCCATACTTCCGCGAAGAACGCTAGCGAAAAACACTACCGAAACATGGGAACAACCAGTCTGTGCGGCACATTGGGAAAGTTAAGTGATGAATATAAGAAAACCAGGAGTAAAGATTTTCCTGGTTTTTTCTTTGTTTGCTGATTTACTCAAGCTTTTTCAGCATCTGCTGAAAGTTTTCCGGCAATGGTGCTTCGAACTGCATTTTTTCACCGGTGGTTGGATGCTTTAATATTAAATATCTTGCGTGGAGCATCTGCCCCCCGGTATTGGCTTTTCGGCTGCTTGTGCCATATAACGGATCTCCATATACGGGATGCCGGATATAGGCCATGTGCACCCGGATCTGATGGGTTCTGCCGGTTTCAAGCCGACACTGTACATGGGTAACACCGTTTAAGCGGGTCAGTACCTCGAAGTGTGTCACCGCATTCCTTCCCTTCCCCGGGGTAACAGCCATTTTTTTACGGTCAACGGGATGTCGCCCTATCGGGGCATCTATCGTACCCCGATCCTCCGGAAGAATGCCTTCGACGATAGCCTCATAAATACGTTCCATGCTATGATCCTTCAGTTGTTCCGCAAGAGCCTGATGCGCATGGTTATTTTTAGCCACGGCCAGCAGCCCGCTGGTGTCTTTATCGATGCGGTGGACAATTCCGGGGCGGATAACCCCATTGATATCCGACAGGTCGCTACAATGGAACAAAAGGGCATTGACCAGCGTGTGATCACGGTTTCCGGGCGCTGGATGGACCACCATGTCCTTAGGCTTGTTAATGATTAGAATGTCTTTATCTTCATAAACAATATCGATGGGAAGATCTGCAGGTTGTACATCCAGCTTCTCCGGTTCGGGTAGTTTCACTGTGACAATCATTCCAAAAACAGTCTTTGCCCTGGCTTTGGCAGGGCTGCCGTTTACCAGAACCCTGTTCTCGTCAATCAGCCTTTGTACATAGCTTCTGGACACTCCGGACAAATTTTCCGCCAAATAGACATCCAGCCTTTTACCTTCATTTTCTGTGACTTTCAGTTCTATGCTGCTCTCCCCCATTGCCGATCCACCAACCCCATCCTCCGTAAATTATTGTGACCAGTGACTCAAGTATATCTATCGGAACAATGCCATGTCAACCTTCCTGAATATTGTGAATTGATTGACACAGGCCGGTTCAGATTCTATACTATATTTAAAGCTCCGATCCCGCCGCGCCGGTAGTTACATTTGGGGCAGGTTTTGTTATTTCGTTGGGAAGAAAAGGTGAATTATGATTAAGAAACGATTGATATGCTTACTCATTTTATTCCTCTGTCTTGTTCCGTCACTAAACGTGAATGCTTCTGAGATCGCCAACCTGGGCTTTGTCGAAACGGATGTAATCCTCCAACCTGACGGCATGGCCATTGTTACATACACCATACGCTACAATATTCGGCCCGGACAGACCATGCTGGCCTTTACCATGGATGGCTTTGATAAAATCGTCCCTGATTTTGATCCGGAGTATGCCTGGGTTATCACCGATGACAATGTCTCCCATGATATCCAAATCATCAACCTTGGCGGCGGGGAATATGACATCATCAATGGCGGTGATCAGCGGCTTGGCGGGGAATACCTCACCTACAAGTTCCGTTTTATGGCTGATATGGCCTCAGCCGGTTATCTGGTAAGAACCACCTCGGCTGAAGGAAAGAATCTCGTTGTATTCAACTGGTCTCCGACCGAGTGGGATGAAGCCATGGACCACTACACGCTGCGCGTGAATTATCCCCTCGAATATACACTGGAATCAGGCACGCGGGAAGAAGTGGAGCAGTTCCTCCTGGAAAGGGATTTCGCCACAGAAACCTTTATGAATGAAGATTATAAGATCGATTATCGTGTTGTAACCCTTGATTCGGTGCCCCGGGTACAGGTCCTGCTGCACAAGGATAACCCAAGCTCAAATTTTCAGTTCAAGGTGCAGCAATATATTGCTGAAGAGATATTCAGCGAACTGGAGGAATTTAGCTATAACAATCCCGCCAAACAGAACATACCAATTGAAATAGACCCGGATAGTACGGATTACTCCAATCAGCCTCAGACATACTACTTTCATACCCCAGCTGAAGATCAGTCGGCTTCAAGAAGAGCACTGCTCATTATTTTCTGTTTGCTCATTATCGTCGTGCTGGTGGCGGTTGGCAGAAAGCAACGCTCCATGGTAAAAGCTGAAGCCTCCTTTGATTCGGTTCAATGGGCCAGGGACGACTGGGAGCCTCCAAAGCTTGAAATTGCTTCATTCCGCAAAGATGGATCTGTTGCCACCGACCTGGATGATGTCGAAGCGGCAATGTTTTTGGGAATGCCCTATAGAACCATCCTGTCTGCTGTGCTGTCCAAGCTGGTGATGCAAGGCTATATGGAAGAGATTTCCATGGACCCATTGATGGTCAAGCGCATTGACGGGGTGGACCTGTCTGAACTGACCGATTACGAGCAGTTGATGTATTATGCATCAGAAGACGGTGTGTTTAGTGAGAAAGAGCTTGAGGATATTTTGCAAAAGCTTGTAGATCGTGTGCAGAAAAAAACCTGGGACTGCGATGTGGAAGCTACCCGTGAATATTTTGAACAGATACTGGCAGAACAGGTCATGGAAGAAGAACCCACTTATACAGAAGAAACCATCGAAGAACCCGTTTATGATGATATTTATTACAGGAACCGCTGGACATACTGGTACTGCCACCGTCACCACCTGAACTACCACACCTACCGCGATACCTATGATCGGTATGAAACCGTCATCCCGGTCAAAACCAACAATATTACGTTCAAATCCATTATTGATTCCGATGCCGGGCGCTTCGCCTGTCATTCGGCCTGTCATGACGCGTGTCACTCGGCTTGCCATGATGCCTGCCATTCAGCCTGTCATTCGGCTTGCCACTCGGCCTGTCATTCGGCTTGTCATTCAGCCTGTGTCAGCGGAGGTGCAAGGTGAAAAAACACAAGCTTTCCTGGGTGGATGAATTTATCGGCAGGATTAAACCCTATGTTTATATGCGCCTTTCTGACAACGTATTGATCCGTATGCCCAACGAAGCCTTCAAGCTGAACACAACAGCCGCCCGCGTCATTGACCATATTTTAAAGGGCGGCTCGGTGCAGGATTTTATCCGGGCGCGCTCGGATTCACCGGATACCGAGCAGCAGCTTGAACAGTTTTTCACCGACTTCTCCCGCATGTGGAACAACGAAGTTTGCGAGCACTATGATACGCCCGCCATCCATAAAACAGAATTCACCCTTGGCTATATCAAGCTGCCAATCCTGTCTGAAATTGCTCTTACCAATACCTGTAACATCAAATGCAGGTTCTGTTACGGAAGCTGCACTCCGGTAAAGGATGAAGAGCAACTGGATACAGCCGGGTTTAAGAAAATATTGGATATCATCCGGTATGAAGCCGAGGTCCCCAGCGTTTCCTTTACAGGGGGCGAGCCCACAACGTATAAAGACCTGGCAGAGCTGGTTCGTTATGCATCGACCAACAACAAAATGCGGGTGAACCTGATCACAAATGGCACCCTCATCACACCCCAAAAAGCAAAAGAGCTTGCCGATGCCGGGCTTTCTTCGGCACAGGTCAGCATTGAATCTGCCCTTGCCGATGAGCACGAGGCCATCACCGGGGTGCCTGGTTCCTATGAAGCTTCGGTAAACGGTCTCAAAGCACTGAAAGATGCCGGAATCATCGTTCATCCCCATCTTACCGTCTGCGCGATGAACAGGGAGAACCTTACAAAATACCCCGATTTCTGCAAAAGCCTGGGTTCGGAGCGCTTTTCCTTCAATTTGGTCATCCCTGCCGGCCGTGGTGTAGATGACGGATTGACGGTGGAATACAGTGAAATTGGTGAAATCATCGATATAGTAAAAGCTGCGGCCAAAGAAGCCGGGGTTCAATTCATGTGGTACTCCCCCACCCCCATCTGCCTGTTCAACCCCATGACCGCAGGTTTTGGGAACAGGGGCTGCAGTGCCTGCGAAGGCTTGCTGTCCGTCGATCCGAAGGGAAATCTGCTGCCATGCTCCAGCTGGGCAGAGCCCGTCGGAAACCTGATTACAGAAGGTTTTAAAGCTGTATGGTTTAATCAGCGGGCCGAGTGGATTCGGGGAAAACAGGAAGCTCCCGAACCTTGTAAGGGCTGCAAGCGTTTTGCCGCCTGTCAGGGAGCCTGCCCGCTATATTTCAACGCCCATGGCCGTGATGAACTGAATTGCGCATGGAACACCATGGGGCTGGTCAAGGAAAGGAGCAACCTATGAAAAACTGGCTTCGCATACCGGGCTTTCCGCCGCCCGAACAACAGGACACAGTCCGCTTTCATCTGTTTAAAAAACTTCCCTATACACCCCGGATGATAATATATTTATCGCTGCTGGTGATCGGATTTATTCTGCAGCTTGTTTTCTTAAAGATAATGCCTGGTGCCGTCTTTTTAATCCTTGCGGTTTTACTTACGCTGGTGCGCGGATACAAAAGCAAGGTTAATATGAACGCCTATCGGGCAAACAGCAACTGGGCGCAGGTGAATATGGAGAAGCTGAATGAGGTGAATTCTTTCAACCTGAAGCTGAA
>JAAYJG010000362.1 GCA_012523055.1 Ruminiclostridium sp.
ATACCTGGGCAACCCCAGTAAAACATACACCTGTGATGAGGTGTTTGTTTTCAGGCTCCATTCATCACCGCTCAGACAAAAATGGTCTGACAGGCATCCTGACCAGGCAGGACTTTCACATAGTGAAACTTGATCTCGCCATATTCATTTTGGGTTCGGATGTTGTAATATCCGGGTGGTAAATTTTCTACGATGAAATTACCATTTTCGTCGGACTTTGTCCGAGCGACCGGAATATTGCCTTCATACCCGAAAAACAGCAGAAGACCGGTATCACACAATATCTGTTTGGTTTTCCCGTTATAGGTAACCCCAGTGATTTTGGCGGATAAATCTCTTTGCTCATGGTTTACCGATACATGAACGGTATTGTTGTGTACAGGATTGACATCCATGTTCTGTTCCTAGTCGAGATCCTGGGAATTATACTTCGTTGTAATCAGAATGATATTCGTTTTTTGGGGGTGATATAGTCATTTTTAATAGTTCACACGGATCAGCCAGAATTTGATCCCCTTGTCACTCCAGCCAAGATCCCATGGAACCTTGAAGCGATCGGTATTATGGGAGTTCACCATGGTATATCCTCTGGAATCTGCACCGGTTACAACTGAATTATGGGCGACCTTGCCCTTCTTTTCATAGGCGATAATGTCACCAGGCAATAATTTATAGGAGAGCTTCAGCACTTTATCATAAGTACCGTACACGATCACTGAACCTCTGCCGCTATAGATCAGATAATCCTTAAAGCTCTGCGCATTCAGCCAGGCATGGTTGCCGTCCTTATCATAATTCCAGCCGCCCGATTTTTTAAATTTTCCTCCTTCGTGCAGCACCTGAGATACAAAATTTGTGCAGTCCCCGCCTATGCCATTATAGTTTTTATACTTTTTATTATACATGAAGTAATATTCTGAATCGTCGCTGGCCCCACAATATAGATCAGCATATTCTATTGCACCGCGGCGTCTTTCGTTCATGCCGGAAAAATCTCTTTTCTCCTGTGTCATGATAAACGCTTTGTTGTCCTCAGTTTTAATGCTGTCAAGGTTCAGTGAATCGGCGAACGGATCCGTGTACCATTCCTTTGTAATGATCCAGTTTTCAAGCTCCGGGGATAAGTCCAGTACATGATAGGTGGCAATCCTGAGTGAATTGGAATCATTCTGGTTCTCGTAGGCATAGGTGTATTCGGTGACAGCTGAAAAGTTCACGGTTATTTTCCCGCTGTTCTTTTTAACCCATCGAACCTTGAAAGCGGTTTCGATATCGGTAAAGCTTACTCCTTGTTTATCCGCCCATTGATGTAAATATTTGATTTTTTTCTCCTCGTGTTTAAAGGCCCAGACACCATAGGTCGTCTTTTGGTTATAGAGTGGTTTTATCGCTTCAGTGTTTTGCTCAAGCATTGCTTGATTGCGTATGGCAATAATGTCTTCAACAATAGGAGTATATTCTTCGGTAAGCTCACTGTTTACCGGAACGGTTTCCCATAAAACGAGTTTATTTTGATGCTCGTTGAAAATAAACAATAAACAGACAATCACTACGAAAAGAACAGGAATCAAAAGAAGGCGCTTCATCCGAAAAACAATGAACATATGCACCTCTCCTATTGTGTACTATACTTAATACTATATGATCAGGACTTGCGATATATCCGAAGAAACGAAAGGATGGATATGAGAATGGGTTTGCCCAATAAAAAAAGAGAGCTAAGCTCTCTTTTTATTTTACCATCTGTTGCCATTGCCGCCACGGTTAGCATTTCTTTGTTGTTTTCTTGCTTTTCTGCAATCCGGGCATCTTTGGGGTTCATTTTCAAAGCCTTTTTCCTTGTAGAAAGCCTGTTCCCCTTCGGTAAAAATAAATTCTGTGTTGCAATCCTTGCAAACCAATGTTTTGTCCGCCATATCAAAATACCTCCTTTAATTTATTTTGGATAAAACTCTTTGACATTGTACCTCAATAAATTAAAGAGAGTCATGCCCAAAAAAGATATCCATACCAGTATTAGATCGACTTACTCAATCACTATATCATGGCTTTGATAACTTTGCAAGAGGTTTTATGTAAATTTATTCAATCAAATTTGCAAAAAAAATTGAATTTATCCCTCATTTTATTACATTCTCTTTGACTTTCATGAATGTATCAGTTTTTATTCAGGCTGATGCCAATATTTGTGCCGCAACCAATAAATTGCTTAGAATGAGAACATGCAGTTTATCAAAAAATAATGTGAGGTGATACGGATGCTTAAAAACATTGTGATGATTTTCATCTTTTTTGTGATGATCTTCGTATTGAGCGCATGCCCGGGCAAGGAAACACAAACGCCCGAAAACTCAGTACCGCAAAACCCAGGAGGCATGCAAAGTAAACCGTTGGTTCCTGACCCAACCCTAACAGGTGCTCCCTCGATTAAGCCGAAGGATGCAAACGAGCTTGTCAGCTTTTCCACTGAAATCCTGAACAATGATGATGACCGCGTCCATAACATAAAAATTGCCGCCGAAGATATCAATCATACCGTACTCGAGCCCGGCGACGTTTTTTCGTTTAACGAAATTATTGGAAGGAGGACCGAATCCAAGGGTTATGAAGAGGCGCCCATCCTGCTGGGCAATGGAGAAAAGGGAGAAGGTACGGGTGGTGGTATCTGCCAGGTGTCCACCACGCTTTATAATGCTGCGTTGAAGGCGGAGTTGAAAATTGTGGAACGGCACCGTCACTCAGAGCAGGTGCCATATGTTGAAGAAGGAAAAGACGCCACTGTGGTTTATAACAGCAAGGATCTTCGCTTTAAAAACAACAGGGATTACCCCATAGAGATTCTGGTATCGGTTCATGATGGCGAGGTCACTGTTAAACTGATGAAAAAGTAAACTCAGGATGAGTAATTCTCAAGGCAAGCATAAGACCCCACATAGAACTGCATGATTCACGATATTGAAAGTGTAGTTGGAAGATGAATGGTTTAGCCGGGCAGGATAACAGTAATTTGCATAATGAAAGTCCCCGGAAGTCACTCCGGGGATTTATTACAGTCAGGGATTCAATTTTGTAAATGGTTACCTGTAACCATCACACTCGCTCAGTTCATTCCGGTCATTGATGTTTTCCGATCTGCCGGGTCAAAAGCAGCTCCCTGAATTTGGAGGCGTGAAAACCTTCTTCCTCTGCGAACTGCTTAAAGACCTGTTTCAGTTCTTCATCATCCACCCGCTTGGAATACACCTCAAAATCTCTGGTTAACTCCATGGAGTTTTCCCAGGCTCTCATCAGCCTGTCATAAGAAGTAATTTGAACATCATTGTGTTCTTCCATCCAATCACCTGCCCTGCTTAAGTTAATGGTATTCTTTGCATGCCGGATGGATTTTATTCAACCCTGTTCAGGAGGGTTATTTCTCGTTTGCTTCCTCCCCATACCTTACGGCCTCAAGAAACAGTCCCTGGGCAGGCGCTGTTGGGCCCGCCCTGTGCCGATCGCCGGATTCGATGATGGCACTCATTTCCTCGGGCATCATCCTTCCAAGCCCCACTTCAAGCAAAGTGCCAATGATGATGCGAACCATGTTGTACAGGAAACCGTCGCCGGTGATCCGCACCTCTACGAGGCCGTCTTTTTTCTCAAACTCAATGGCATTGATGGTTCGTACATTAGATTTCTTTTTTGAGGATTGGGATGCAAAGCTTGAAAAATCATGCTCGCCAATCAGGAATTCAGCAGCCCGTTTCATGGCCTTCACCTTTAGAAAGGGCTCTGGGATGTGAAGGCTGTATTTACGGATGAACGGTTCGGGATGTGGAAGGTTCCATATTCTGTATAAATAGGTTTTTGATACGGCGTTCAGCCTGGCGTGAAACCGTGCCGGGGCTTCGGTAACCTCAGTAACGGATATATCTTCGGGGAGATATTGGTTCAGGTAAGCTTTTATCTCCACGACTGTGCGGGTATCCTCCGTCATGAAATTGGCAACCTGACAAAGGGCATGACCCCCCGCATCGGTTCTGCCCGAGCCGATCACCTCGGTATTGGTTCCGGTCATCCTGGTTAAAACCTGTTCAAGCTTGCTCTGGATGGTCTTGTCGGTATCGCCCAGACGCTGCCATCCGCTGTACCTTGTGCCGTCATACTGCAGCACCAGTTTGATGTTTCTCATCTTTTTCCTCTTTCCTAATGACTGCACGAACCCCGAAATAATGTCAGTTATTTTAACGGGTCGCTCATTGCTGGATTTTATTATATAAAATCCTATAGTGTTCTTGCAGTAAAATCATTCTTTCTATATGAAATAATTCAATCGCGATAATATTCCGTCTTCAGGGATAAGCTCCGACAGCATGTAAATGGGTATGGGGAAGTATGGAAAACCGGCCGCATAAGGGGATAAATCGTACAATTGATAATAAATGACCAAAACACTGTCGGAGACATAATAGTCCTGATTCGGGGTAATACCCTTGAAGCCTTCCAATAAGGGGATTTCTCTTTGTGCAATCTGCCGGATGATCTCTGCATTGATACTCTCGATGTACCCGCTGCCTTGCACAAAAAGCTGATGCAGCGCGTAATTCTCCCCGCTGGCGGTATCCATGGTCATGGACAACACCTTTGTCATGGGATGAGCTCCGCCAAACTCAGCCAACCCTATTAATGACAAACTTAGTATCCCTCTTTGGTTGTTCTTTATTTCAAAGGAACCGTCAATTGTTGTTTTCATATCGGGCATGATCAGGGACTTGACCAGCTCCATGGTATGGTTGCGTATCGTCACATTCATTCGTGTATTAGCATTGACGCTTTCATGTCCCATCACCTGTGGATAAAGCATCGTTACATTGGAGCCGCGGTAAACGCGGATCATCGTATCAACCGGTCGCTTGATCAGCAGCATCTATCCTCATCGCCTCCGCTATGCGGCGAATCCGGAGATTTTTCCGCATTCCTGCGAACCGGAGCCTGCCGCAGTTTTCAATTCATTGTATGCGGCGGACGATAAATCTGCCCTCATTTCCCAATACCATCAGCCTGTGAGGGCGAGCACTTCATCTCTTCGTACTTAGTCTTCTTATAGGTAGGGGGACACACCCGGGTTGCATGGGCGAGCAGTCGGGTTGCATGGGCGAGCACCCGGGTTGCATGGGCGAGCAGTCGGGTTGCATGGGCGAGCAGTAAGCTTTAGCTTACGACCAGCCAAGCTTTAGCTTACGACCAGCCAAGCTTTAGCTTACGACCAGCCAGGCTTAAGCCTGCGACCAGCCGCTGCTTCGCGGGTCAGGATTTTTGCGGAATGTCCCCCAACTTCCTTTCCACTTCATCTCTTCGCACTAAGGTTTCGTTTTACTTAAAGTAATCAATGCCGGCTTCGAACAATTGCTGATCTTTTTCACCGGGCACATTGCGCAGGGTGTTCCGTGTCCATCGCTCATTATGCCCCATTTTTCCAAAAATTCTTCCATCCCGGCTGGTGATGCCTTCTATCGCAGCCTCGGAGCCATTGGAGTTGAACCGGATATCATAGGTTGGCCTGCCGTCCATATCTACATATTGGGTGGCAATCTGTCCATATTCAGCCAGCTCAGAAATAACCTGTTCCGATGCCGCAAAGCGCCCTTCCCCATGGGAAATGGAAATGGTATGGATCTCGCCCGGCGAAGTTTTCGCAAGCCAGGGTGAAAGGGAAGAAACGATCATCGTTCGTGACAGACATGACGCATGCCGTCCGATAGTATTGAATGTTAATGTCGGGCTGTTTTGATCCAATTCCCGGATTTCGCCATAAGGCAGCAATCCAAGCTTCACAAGTGCCTGAAAACCATTACAAATGCCCAGTACAAGACCATCTCTTTGTTTGATTAGTTCCATCACAGCTTCAGCTAAAACTGGGTTGCGAAACACTGTTGCAATGAATTTACCAGAGCCCTCTGGCTCGTCCCCGGCACTGAAACCGCCTGGGAGCATGATGATCTGGCTGTTGTTGATCTTCTTTTTCATTACCTGAACCGATTCCTCGATGTCCTTTGGTGTCAGGTTTCTCATGACAAATATGTCTGCAGAACCACCCGCTTTTTCAAAGGCTCTGGCTGAATCTACCTCACAGTTTGTACCCGGGAAAACCGGAATAAAGACGCGAGGCTTTGCAAAAACATTGCTGTGTCGAATTGGGCGATACCTGTCAAACCAAACCTTCACAGGTCTTTCCTCACGGGTTTCGGTACGTGTCGGGAATATCCCTTCCAGAGGTTTTTGCCAGGCTTCTGCCAGTTCCTTCAGACTGAGGCTTGTATCTCCAATGACGAGCGTCGGGTTGATGGAGGTAACCCCAAGGATCTCATAATCCAGTCCATTGAAAATTTCTCCAGGCTCTAATGCTTCCGGCACTTCAAGAATGATACTGCCGGGCATTTGGGTAAACCATTTTTCAGGTTTGTAACCCGGCTCAGCAGAAAAACCCAGCCTGTTGCCAAAAGCCATCTTGCTGATAGCCTCGGCAACACCGCCGTATTTCACACTGCAGGCAGATAACACGGCACCTGCTTGAACCAGTTGATGAATGCTGTCCCATGTTTTTTCCAAATGCTCAAAATCCGGAAGGTTCAGCGCATCCGTCCTGCCCTTTAACAGAACAACATGGCTGCCTGCTTTTTTAAACTCGGGCGACAGAACCTTTGTAACATCTACGGTGTTCACCGCAAAAGCTACCAGCGTCGGAGGCACATGCAGATCCCGGAAGGTTCCTGACATGCTGTCCTTTCCGCCAATAGCAGGAATTTTCAGTTTTAATTGCGCATAAAACGCGCCCATTAGGGCACTGAAGGGTTTTCCCCATCGATGCGGATCCCTGCCGGGTTTTTCAAAATATTCCTGCAGCGTCAGGCGAATACCGTGGTGATTTCCGCCCATCGCTACAATTTTTGCAGATGCTTCCACCACTGCGTTCACTGCGCCATGGAAGGGGCTGTTCATCGAAATGTCCGGGTTAAAGCCAAAGGACATCAGGGTTCCGGTAGTGGTTTCACCTTTTTCGACTGGAATTTTTGCAGCCATTCCTTCAGCCGGGGTCAGTTGTGTTTCTCCGCCAAAGGGCATCAGCACAGTGCCGGCGCCGATGGTGCTGTCGAACATTTCGACCAGGCCTTTCTGGCTGCAAACATTCAGCTGCTGCAGGTTTTGAGTCCAGGCACTTTCAAGGTCAGCAGCAGTGTGCAGCAAATTGGCGCCAATACTGGTTGAAACCGGTTCCTTCACAGCAATGCTGATAACCTGCTCAGCCCCGTTCGTATTCAGAAAATCACGGCTGATGTTCACTATATTTTTCCCGCGCCAGCGCATGACCAGACGGTTTGTGTCAGTAACCACGGCTACAGCCGTTGCTTCCAGGTTTTCTATATGGGACAGCTGAATAAACTTTTCGCTATCCTGTGGGGCAACAACCACTGCCATTCTTTCCTGTGATTCAGATATGGCAAGCTCGGTACCGTCAAGCCCCTGGTATTTCCTGGGGACTGCATCCAAATCGATTTCCAGGCCGTCAGCCAGTTCTCCGATGGCAACTGATACTCCGCCGGCGCCAAAATCATTGCAGCGTTTGATCAGCCTTGAAACCTCGGGACTACGAAATAGCCTTTGGATTTTCCTTTCGGTGGGCGCATTTCCTTTTTGTACTTCAGCGCCACAAGTAGCCAGGGACTCTTCGGTATGCTCCTTGGAGGATCCTGTTGCACCGCCGCATCCATCCCTGCCTGTCCTTCCGCCCAGCAGTATGATTACATCGCCCGTCTCGGGATTTCCACGAACCACATTCTCTTTTGGAGCCGCTGCGATCACCGCACCGATTTCCATTCTTTTTGCCACATATCCTTCATGGTAAATTTCCTGAACCTGGCCTGTGGCAAGGCCGATCTGGTTGCCATAGGAGCTGTACCCATGAGCGGCCGTGGTTGTAATAACACGCTGAGGAAGCTTCCCAGTCAATGTTTCGGATACGGGCTTTCTCGGATCGCCGCTGCCGGTAACGCGCATGGCCTGATACACATAGGAGCGGCCTGACAGCGGATCACGGATGGCACCGCCAAGGCAGGTTGCAGCACCGCCGAAGGGCTCTATCTCAGTGGGATGGTTATGGGTTTCATTTTTAAACATCACGAGCCAAGGCTCGGTTTTTCCGTCTATATCCACATCCACAACAATGGAGCAGGCATTGATTTCCTCGGACTGATCCAGATCGTTCAGGAAGCCCGTGCGCTTCAGCTCTTTCATCGCTAAGGTTGCAATATCCATCAGGCAGATGGTTTTCTTTCTGTCCCCGTACACCTTTTTGCGGGTTTCAAGGTAACTGTCATAAACCTGTTTTATTTTATCGGTAACGGGCCCGCCTTCAAACTGAACATCCTCGATGCGGGTTAAAAAGGTAGTATGTCTGCAATGGTCGGACCAGTAGGTGTCGATCATTCTCAGTTCGGTGACGGTTGGGTCTCTCTTCTCTTCATCCCGGAAGTAAGACCGACAAAAGGCCAGATCCTCGTCTGACATGGCAAACCCAAACTGCGAGGACATATTTTTCAACGCGTTCCCGTCCATGGATATAAACCCGGTTACTGTTTCCACATCCGCCGGAACAGGCTGCTCCACACGCAGGGTTTCTGGCTTTTCCAGCGAGGCCTCACGGCTTTCCACCGGGTTGATGCAAAAACTTTTTATCCGCTCAAAACCTTCATCTGAAATATTGCCTTCGATGACGGTGATGGTTGCCACCCGAATTTCAAGGCGTTCTGTTCCGGACAACAGCTGAATGCATTGTGCGCAGCTGTCGGCCCGTTGATCATACTGGCCAGGCAGATATTCCACGGCAAGTATTCTATCTTCTGCCGAAACAGGCAGTTCCTCTTCATAAATATAATCAACCGGAGGCTCTGAGAAAATGGAGGTTTTTGCTTTCTCGTAATCGGCATCCGAAATGTCTTCCACATCATAGCGGTTGATGATCCTAACCCGCGTAACCCCCGCAACCTCAAGATTTTCTGTGATCTCCCGCAGCAGCTTGTTCGCCTGAATATCAAACCCTGGTTTTTTTTCAACATAAATTCTTCTGACAGCCATTCCTTATCCCCTTTTCCATCGCTTTTTCCATTAAACATATATAGGCCAAATACCTGTGCCAATCCTATTATACCTTTGCACAAGTAATTTGAAAAGCAGAGTTAAAAAACTTGGTGATATGCGGTAATAACACGTAAAAAAAGGCGGTGCTTTTGTAATAATCTACAAACCGCACCGCCCTCGCCATTTCTTGTTGTTTCAAGACATTAATCCTTGTCTTCTCCCAGAGTAACCTCCAGTGTCAGATACTCTCCCTCAAGAGGTTCCATACTGGTAATACGGTATACCTTCAGTTTTATTGTATCACCTGCCTTGAACTTGTTCTTTTCGGCTTCCAGCTCGTTAAAGCTTTTGATAGCCACACCATTGAATTCGGTAATGATATCTCCGGTTTTAACCCCTGCGTTATAGGCTCCGCTGATAGGGATTACTTCCCCAACCAGAAGCCCCATGGGTGCATTGTTCC
>JAAYJG010000363.1 GCA_012523055.1 Ruminiclostridium sp.
GTAGCCTGTTGGCTCACCGAAGGAGTAAATCTCTCAGGTAATAAGACTTTAATCAGACGGACCTCTGGAGAGACCAGTGAAATGGCGCCGAAGGGGCAAACCCATGTAAAAAGGCTTTCAGCTTTTAGGCAGGGTGTATCTCTCAGGCAAAAGGACAGAGCTGTAATAAAGGTTTGCCGTAGGGTTGGAATCTTTATCAGTCATATAAAACGATTACAGGGGTCAAACAGTATGTTTGGCTTATTTTTTTAGCAGGAGGGGAATATTGTGGCGAAGATTATTGTAGCAGACAAAATGGCTCCGGATGGCATCGATTATTTGAAGAGCAAGGGTTTCGAGGTGGATACCCCATTTGGGATTTCTCACGAAGAACTGCTGGAGGTTATTGAAAACTATGATGCTATCATCGTACGAAGCGCGACCAAAGTAAAAAAGGATATCATTGAACGCGGTAAAAACCTGAAAGTGGCCGGCAGGGCAGGAAACGGCATTGATAATATCGATGTGGATGAATGTACCAAGCGGGGCATTTATGTGGTCAATACACCTGAGGGCAACATCATGGCAGCCGCTGAAATGGGTGTTGCCATGGCATTCTCTATTTTCAGAAATATCCCCCAGGCTCACCTTGCAGCAAAAAACAAGGACTTTCGCAGGAACAAGTTTGTTGGTGAAGAGCTGGAGGGCAAAACTGTCGGTATCATTGGTGTGGGCAAGATTGGCTCTATCGTTGCCAGAAAGCTTGCCGGTGTTGGCATGACAGTGGTCGGATATGATCCCTACGCCACCGATGACAGGTTCAAGCAATTGGGCATTGAACGCTGCGAAGCCCTGGAAGACCTTTTGAAGGTTTCCGATCTGATCACGCTGCATATTCCGAAAAGCCCTGAAAGTACAAATCTGATCGGTGAGAAGGAACTGAAGCTGTGCAAGAAAGGCGTTCGCATTGTGAACTGTGCCCGCGGCGGCATGATCAACGAGAAAGCCCTTTATGATGCCATCGTCTCCGGGCAGGTCGCAGCCGCTGCATTGGACGTACAGGAAAAAGAGCCCAACTTTACAAAGAAGCCCGAAGAACAGGATTATTGGAACCCACTGCTGGATCTGGACAACGTTGTGTTCACACCGCATCTGGGTGCTTCCACTAAAGAAGCCAACTACAATGTATCCATCGGCGTTGCAAAGCTGATCGAAGGCGTTTTAAACGGCGAACTGGTACCCGCTGTCAACATGGCTCCGGTTACCGGGGATGTTAAGGAATTGCTGCCCTATACCGACCTTGCTGAAAAGCTTGGCAGAATCTATTATCAGGCTGAAAAAGACAGCGTGATAAAGATTGAAGTGAACTACAGCGGCGATGTGACGCAAATGCCCACAAAACCGATCACACTTTCAGCCATTAAAGGCTTCCTGCACAGCGCCGGGGATATGGATGTAAACTATATCAACGCAGAACTGAAATTGAAGGAGCTGGGTGTTGAGCTGGTCGAAAGCAAAAGCTCCAGTCTGGACAAATATACCAACCTGATCACAGTAAAATTCACAACAAAGAAAAAGGAACTGGCTGTATCAGGCACTGTTTTTGCCAAGGATGTAGAGCGTATTGTAGATTTCTTCGGCTACAAGCTTGACTTCGAACCCACACCTCATGTTATCGCGCTGCAGAATGTGGACGTTCCCGGTATTATCGGCAAAGTCGGCACCATGCTTGGCGAAAACAACATCAATATCGGCGCAATGCAATGGAGCCGCAACAGAAGGGGCGATAAGGCCGTTTCTTTTGTCAGTGTTGATGCCGATATTTCCGATGATCTGCTGAAGAAGCTGTTAACCATCGAAGGTGTACTGAAAGCTTCCAGGCTTCATCTGTAAGATTTATGAAGGTCTCAGATTAAACAGGGGAAATAATAAAAAGGCACTGTACCATAAGGTATAGTGCCTTTCATCTTTTTGATTATTCTTTGTTTAAAATGCTCTTGTCATCATCTTGTCGACACTCCTGTATATCATCCACAAACACTTGTGTACCAATAATTTGATAAACAACTCGATACCTTTTGTTGGATAGTATATAACGGTATTTCCCGATTGGAAGATATGGACGGTTATATAGGGGATAACGAAAAGGATCTGTTTGGAGATTTCGAATATCCACCAGCAATCCATCCAAAAGCCTGTTAGCTGCATGAATGCTGACACGCGCCAAAAATTCAAAATGGTCAACCATTCTATCGTTTGCATCGGGTGAAATAATTACCTGATAGTTCTTTTCATTACACGCCATGCTCCGCTCCTCTGTTGATGGCTTCCCTCATGTTCTTTTCAAACTCATCAACCGAATATCCCTGGGTTCCAAGCAAACGAGCACGTTCCACAGCGAGTAAACGCTCGGCTGTGGCCAAATCATCTTCACGTTTGTTATATGTTTCTATATCCATAATAACGGTATCACCAGCACCGTTCTTGGTTAAGAACACTGGTTTTTTCGTTTTATGGCATATATCAGCGATACTGTTGTAGTTTTTGCGAAGTTCACTGGATGATCTAATAATAGTACTCAATTCCACCACTCCTGCTAGTCTAATTTATATCTATATTATACCCTTATAAGACTAAAATAACAAGCCGAACTTTGTTATACACCAAATATATGCAAAGCTATTTTATCGGTTGGAATTATGTGTTATGATACTTTAAGACCGTTCGAATAGTGGTTTTATTCATCAGATACCCGATTCAAGGGCTTGAAATCCGCTTCGATGCATGTCATAAACATGCTTGTTTGGATTTTATGAATGAATCGTATTTCCGAGCCCGCTCCGACTAAATTACGGAGGACAGATTATGCAGGTGAAAGTGGGATGTATATCCCTTGGTTGCCCCAAAAACCTTGTGGACAGTGAAATCATGCTGGGGCTTTTAAACAGTGACAACTATGAAATAACAGTGAACCTGCCCGAAGCCGAGGTTATTATCGTCAATACCTGTGCCTTTATTGGGGATGCAAAGGAAGAAGCGGTGGATGCCATCCTCGAAGCCAGCCTGTACAAACAGACAGGCAGGCTGAAAGCACTGATCGTAACAGGCTGTCTTGCACAGCGGTATCGTGATGAAATCATCAACGAAATCCCTGAAGTGGATGCTGTGCTGGGTACGGGAAACATTTCGGAAATAGAGCGGGTCATTGCGAACCATATTGGTGGCAGGAAAGACCAGCACCTGTTTGTGAATGATCCGGCCGATGTTGATTACCTGGACAATTTAAGGCTCCTTTCATCCAAGGGAGCGTCGCAATACCTGAAAATAGCAGAAGGCTGCAGCAATTACTGCACCTATTGCATTATACCCTCTCTGCGGGGGCCTTTTCGCAGCAGAACTGTTGAAAGCATCCTTAAAGAGGCAAAACAGCTGGTGGAAAACGGTGCTCGTGAATTGATCCTTATTGCACAGGACGTCAGCCGCTATGGTGAAGATCGCTACAGTGAGCCCAGCTTGGTAAAGCTGATTCAGGAACTGTCGCAGCTTGAAGATTTGAAGTGGATCCGACTGCTGTACTGTTACCCAGAACGCATTACCGAAGCGTTGATCCAGCAGATGAAAAGCAACCCAAAGCTGCTTCCCTATCTGGATATCCCTATACAGCACGCCAGTGACAGAATCCTGAAAGCCATGGGCAGAAAAAGCAGAAAGAAGGATCTCATTGCGCTGATGAACACCCTTCGTAAGGAAATCCCTGGAATTGTTTTGCGCACATCCCTGATAACGGGCTTTCCGGGTGAAACTGAAGAAGACTTTGATGCCCTGGTCAGCTTTGTGAGGACCCATCCATTTGACAGACTGGGTGTTTTCGCCTATTCTCAGGAGGAGGGGACGCCGGCGGCCACCATGGAAAACCAGGTGGAGGAGGAAATCCGGGAAAACAGGCGCGAGCTGCTTTTATCTGTTCAAAGCGAAATCGCTGAGAAAAGAATGAAGAAAAGGATTGGACAGATATTTGAAGTTTTGACTGAAGGGGTGGCCGACGACGGCATTTTCTATTATGGCCGTTCTTACGGCGAAGCACCGGATATCGACCCGCTGATATACTTCACTTCGCCGCGGCCATTACAAGCAGGAAGCTTTGTCAAGGTTAGAATGCTAAACAGCCAACAGCTGGATTTAATTGGGGAGGCCATAGTCAATGAATCTGCCGAATAAACTGACCGTGCTTAGAATACTGATGATTCCAGCGTTTTTACTGCTGATACTGCCCGTAGGAAAGGCGCTTTTGTTGCCGATACCCCCGCAAACCGGAAGAATTCTGGCTGCATTGGTTTTTGTTTTGGCCGCGTTCACCGACTTGCTCGATGGTGCCATCGCCAGAAAGCAAAACTGTGTCACCAACCTTGGTAAATTTCTCGATCCCATAGCAGACAAGCTCTTGGTTGTTTCTGCGCTGATGGCTCTGGTTCAGTTGGGAGAGATTTCAGCATGGCCTGTCATCATTATCATCGCAAGAGAATTCATCGTACAAGGGGTTCGGATCCTCGCGGCCAGTGAGGCGGTGGTCATAGCGGCCAGCATATGGGGGAAAATTAAAACCTTCACACAGATGATTGCCATTGTATTGCTTATCCTGAAGGATTACCCCTTCTCACTGCTCACCTCTTTTCCCGTGGGGCAGTTGCTTTTATGGGCGTCCGTCGTATTAACCGTAACATCAGGGTATGATTATCTCAAAGCAAACCGTGACAGACTAAAGAACTGAAAACCTGCTTGCATTACCCGATAAAATAGTATATACTTTTTAGCAACAGGGGATATTATCTGGTACTAACACTGCCTTGGGAAACATAAAATAACGTTGAAAGCACTGTCCCAGTCATTCATCCTTAGCCCGGGTAACAGTCGGAGGTTTCCAAGCGTGGTTTTGCCAGTAATTGATTTACAATGCAGGGAAGAAAGGTGTTATTGTTTGAACAAGAACTCAATGGCAAAGAAGGACAGACAACTGAGGCTTGTAGATAAAATCAAGGAAGATCCGTTTATGACTGATGAAGACATTGCCGGGTTTCTGGAGGTCAGTATTCCTACCGTCCGCCTTGACAGGCTGGAGCTTGGTATACCTGAGCTTAGGCAAAGAATCCGGGATGTTGCCTCCATCAATCACCAAAAGGTCAGGGCGCTGCATGCCGATGAAATTGTTGGTGAACTGGTTGAAATACAGTTGGGTGTCAGCGGCATCTCTATTTTGGACACCACCGATCAGATGGTTTTTGCACAATCCAAAATAGTACGGGGGCATTATATCTATTCCTTTGCAGAGTCTTTAGCCATTGCGGTGATCGACGCCGAAGTCGCCCTGGTGGGGGTAGCCAACATCAAATACAAAATCCCCGTATATGCCGGTTCCAGGCTTATTGCAAAGGCTATTGTACGGCAAACAAGGCAGCGTAGTCACATCGTATGGGTATTTATTTCCTTCAGACAGCAGGAAGTTTTTCGTGGGAAGTTTATTCTGGTATCTATTGGAGAAAATGAAGAACAGAATAACGAAAGCTGAAACACCACACCATCAGAACGCGGGTATCACAACGGGCAATTGGTTGATATAGAACATTCTTCAAGGGAACTGTCTGCATCCATGTATGGCAATCTTCTGAGGAAAGGCTGAGTGAAGAATTTTGAGAATAATGGTAGATGCCATGGGCGGGGATAATGCGCCGGATGAAATAGTAAAGGGTTGTGTTGAAGCGGTTAAAATGAGAGCCGGCTTTGAAGTGGAGCTGATTGGCGTGGAAAGCGAGATCAAGCGGGTTCTGAAAAAGTATCATTACCCTCAGGATCGCATCACGATCGCTGTGGCGTCTCAAACAATTACCAATGAAGATAAACCCACCGATGCAATCCGACATAAAAAAGATTCGTCCCTGGCCATTGGACTGAACAAGATTAAAGAGAATCACGGGTATGTTTTTATCACAGCCGGCAGCACGGGTGCGCTCCTGGCTGGTACCCTTCTGATAGCAGGCAGAATCCCCGGTGTTCTGCGACCTGCCCTTGCACCGATAGTACCTTCCCTGGCTGGCGGCACCATGATCATCGACGCGGGAATGAATACGCTGTGCAGGCCTATGAATTATGTCCAGTTCGCCATCATGGGTTCGGTTTTCATGCAGCAGATGTTTCGTAAGGAAAACCCGCGTGTCGGGCTGATCAATGTGGGTACCGAGGAGGAAAAGGGAAACGAAACCCTGAAGGAAACCTTGCCTCTGATGAAAAACTGTGGTGTGAATTTCGTCGGAAACATTGAGGGCCGGGACATTGCAGAGGGCAAGGTGGATGTGGCCGTTTGCGATGGTTTCACCGGAAACGCCATGCTGAAAATGATGGAGGGAACCGGTAAGTTCTTTATGCAGCAGCTGAAGCGTGTTTACAACTCCGACCTGTTTACAAAAATATCAGCATTACTGGTAAAGGCTCATCTGAAAAAGCTAAATGACAGCGTTGATCCCGAAACCATTGGCGGGACACCCATTCTGGGCACAAACGGTTTGATCTACAAATGTCATGGAAACAGCAAGGCCAAAGCAATTCGCAATACCATACTCAATGCGTCCAAAATGACAAACAGTGCTTTTATTGATCAAATCAGAGAAAGAATAGCGACCATGGAGGTAAAGTTGAATGCATGAGTTTGGTGTAGGCATTCTGGGAACAGGAATGTATCTGCCCGAGAAATTGTTGACCAATTCTGATCTGGAAAAAATGGTAAACACTACAGATGAGTGGATTGTGAAAAGAACTGGAATGAAGGTCAGGCATCTTTTGGAAGAGGGTGTTCCTACTTATACAATGGGGGTTGAGGCTGCGAAACTTGCGATCAGAGATGCAGGCCTTTCTCCCGCAGACATAGATCTTATCATCGCAACAACCGTAACACCGGATTATTTAACCCCATCCGTGTCCTGTTTGATCCAAAAGCATATTCAGGCGGAAAACGCGGCCGCTTTCGATCTGAACGCTGCCTGTACCGGGTTCGTGTATGCTATGACCACAGCCAGGCAATTCATCCAGACCGGTTTCTACCGGAATGTTCTCATTGTTTCCAATGAGGGCTTAAGCCATGTCACAGACTGGGAAAACAGAAACACCTGCATTTTGTTTGGTGACGCTGCTGGGGCTGTGGTTTTAGGCAGGGTAGATCAACAGTACGGTATCCGGGAGAATTATATTGCATCCTTTGGCAATTTGGGTCACAGCTTAACGCTTCCATGCTTTTATCTGCCCGAAGAAGAACGCCAGAAGAGGACTTTGGGCAGGGAACGCAGCATCTGGCAGGATGGCAGCGAGGTTTTCTCCTTTGCAGTGCGCGCCATGACAGATGCGACGCGAAGGGTGGTTGAAGCAGCTGGGAAAACCATTGATGACGTGGATCTGGTTTTTCCGCATCAGGCCAATCTTCGGATCATCAGCGGGGCTGCAAAGCGGCTTCATCTGAATGAAGAGAAAGTCGCGGTCATCCTGCAGGAAACCGGAAATATTTCCAGCGCATCGATACCGGTGGCTTTGGATATGTATTCGAAGAATGACAGGATCAAAAAGGGTGACACCCTTGTAATGGTTGCCTTTGGTGGCGGCTTAACCGTCGGGTCATGTTTAATGCTTTGGGGGAAATAGCTGGGGTTCCCAGCTACTGAGGGGTCTTTGAGTATTTAGTCAGCGGAGGTAGATATGGCTATCGCATTTATTTTTCCAGGGCAGGGGGCTCAGTACATCGGAATGGCAAAGGAGATCTGCAGCCAATATCCGAAAGCTTTAGAAGTCTTCAAATTGGCTTCCAAAGCCCTCAATATCGACATGGAAGAAATGGTTTTCAACGGGGATGAACAAACCCTGAAAATTACTGAGAACACACAGCCCGCCATATTAACTGCGTCCATCGCATGCCTTGTCCCCATTCTCAATGCAGGGATAGAAGCTGATTTTGCAGCAGGCCTAAGCCTGGGTGAATATGCTGCTCACGTTTATTCAGGAACCTTAACCTTCTCAGAAGCCGTCAGGCTGGTAAAAAGGCGCGGAAAATTCATGCAGGAGGCTGTTCCGGCTGGCGTCGGTGCCATGGCTGCTATCGTGGGGCTTGGCAGGGAAGAGCTGCTAAAGGTTTGTGAGCAGGCCAAGGAATATGGTGTTGTTGAACCTGCCAACTTCAATTGTCCCGGGCAAATCGTCATCTCCGGCGAAGTGCAGGCGGTGGAAAAGGCTTCGGCCATGGCCCTGGAAAAAGGTGCAAAACGTGCGGTTCCACTGCCGGTTAGCGCTCCGTTCCATTGCAGTATGTTAATCTCAGCCGGGGACATGTTGGAAATTGAAATGGAAAATGTGGATATACAGAGTATGAAGGTTCCGGTTGTGACCAATATCAGCGGTGAAATCGTGCAGGAAGGCCATGTGCGGCAGACTCTGGTGCAGCAGGTTTCCAACTCGGTTTTATGGGAGGATTGCGTGCAAACGATGATCGCCCTGGGGGTTGATACCTTTGTTGAAATTGGTCCCGGGAAGGTATTAAGCGGCTTCATCAAAAAGATCAA
>JAAYJG010000364.1 GCA_012523055.1 Ruminiclostridium sp.
ATCTGGATGAATTCTGCTACAGGTTCAACCGTAGGTTTTTTGGTTGTGAGTTATTTAACCGTGTTTTGTTTAGCTGTATCACCTCACAAAAAATTATGTATACTGAGTTAACGTCATAATCATTTTTGTTAATATTAAGTTAGGTTATACACAATATATTGTATAAAGCCTTAATTTTCAACATCTTCATCATTGGAATAGTAATATCTTGTAAAGTACCGCTAGAAAATAAATCAAAACGCACCAAATGGCTTACCTGCTAACAAGATGTTTTTGATATAGCTTTTCAATAATACTGATGGCCTTGGCTCCTTCAATGCCGTTGGCCGGAAACGGAACACCCCTGGCCAGGCAATCATGGAAATCCCTGATCAGATTTTTATGACCTGTTCCCCAGTAGGTTTTATGTTCAGTTGGCGGAACATCCTCGAATACCTCGGTATTGCCATCCTTCCAGCTTACTGTCAGCTCTCCGTTTTGAACCATGCTGCCCTGCTCACATATAACCTCAAGGTATACCGGAGCATTGGAGACATAAGCGTTTGAAGCATAAAACAACGCCCGGGCACCTGAACGGAACTGCATTATTGCTTCTGTGGTATCTTCCGTTTCAATAATCTCGGAAAAAGAGTGGTTAGCGATGGTTCCCTTTATAGCTTCAACATCTCCCAGCAGCCAAACAAGCAAATCGAGAGTATGGATGGCCTGATTCATCAGGAGGCTTCCGCCCTCCTTGGCCCAGGTTCCGCGCCAGGGGCTCTTCTGATAATAATCCCTGGTCCGTTCCCATGTCACAAAAGCTCTGGCCCCCAGAACGCCCCCCATTCTTCCGCTTTCAATCAGTTCTTTCATAACTAGAGAAGTCGTGTGGTATCTGTTTTGCATGCATACACCAAGGCTGCAGCCGGTCGCACGGGAAATTTCGATCAGCTCATTGCATTCATTCAGGTTCAGCCCCATGGGCTTTTCAGTTAAAACATGCTTTCCTGCCTGCATCAACTCTTTTGCCATGGGGGCATGAAGAAAGTGAGGCGTACAAAGATGGACTGCCTGTATATCGGGATTTTTCAGAATGTCGATATAATCTGTTGTATATGAGCAATCATATTTTTGTGCGGCCAGGCGGGCTTTTTCCTCGACAATATCACAAACCACCCGCAGTTGAACCTGTTCCAAGCCCTTAATGGCATCGGCATGGACCGGAAATATTGAACCGCAGCCAATGATGGCCGCATTTATTTTTTTCATACAGGCTGTCCTTTCAGCAAAACGAGTAGCAAGGCTTAGTATATGATCTGTGTGACGAGCTCATACCACTGCACGTTTTTAGCCTCTGGTAAAAAACTCAGGCCTATCTTTGCCTCGTTATATTCGTTTAATCTCATAGTTTTAAGTTGATCCAATCGAGCCATGCTCGTTATAGAAGCAGGGCAAAAATCAATGGGTGCCGGTTACATCCAGAACGATATCCCTGGCATCTTTTTTATAACAACGGAAGCGATTGCTTGCAATCGCAACACACTGTTATATCGAGGCGGGAGATATGCTAACCGCCTGATTAAGGTAATCGGTACCCGCCATCTATAGAGGTGGGGGACATCGAGCCTCGTTATAAGTTGATGCTTCAATCCGTTCCTTCAGCTTTTCATAGAACAGGTCTTCCTTTACAGGAATATCCACCCAGTCATTGATCCATGAAGACAGATGCATGGCGTTGGAAATCTGCAGACCATTGATGCCTTCCACAGCTGGGGCCAGTAATTCCGTACCCTTCAAAATTGCATTCACAAAGTTTTGGGTAATCTCCCTGTGCTGGCCTCCGGAACCCGGCTCCACGGGGATCTCACATTTCCAGCATTCAGGTTTTCCAAAACCGCCCTTAAACTCACGATTAAACTGCCTTTCGGGCATTCTAAGCCTGTAAAACTCCATTGTGTTGTTTTCAATGACGACCTTCCCTTTATCCCCCAGTACCTCCAGGCGATTGGTTTCGGGTGTCATTGCCGTTGAGGTGATAAACACGCCTGTTGCACCGTTTTCATACTCCATATAAGCCGTTACTTCGTCCTCAACCTCAATATTGTGATACTTTCCAAAGGAGCAAAAGGCACGAACCCGCTTTGGCATGCCACAGATCCACTGCCATAAATCCAACTGGTGCGGATCTTGATTCAACAGCACACCCCCGCCTTCTCCGGCCCAGGTTGCCCTCCAGCCGCCCGAATCATAATAACTTTGCGGCCGGTACCAGTCAATGATCCAATTGATTCTTTTCAAAACGCCCAGTTCATCGGATTGAACCAGCTCTCTCAGCTTTTGATACAGTGGGTTTGTTCTTTGATTGTACATGATACCAAAAACCCTGCCAGACTTTTCTGCTTCCCGGTTCATTTCCTGTACCTGTTTGGTATATACGCCAGCTGGTTTTTCGATGAGGGTATGAATGCCTCTGCGCAGGGCTTGAATCGCAAGGGGCGGATGATCATAATGGGGTGTGGCGATCAGCACGGCGTCAACCTCAGCGTTGTTCAGCATGGATTCCATATCTCCGAACAGTTTAATGGATGGATACTTCTGCTTTGCTGTTTCCAGCTTTTCCGGGTTGATGTCACACAGTGCTTCTACCGATGCCCCTGCAACTTCCCCGCTACTTAGGTATTTCATATGCCCCGATCCCATATTCCCAAAACCCACAATACCAAAGCGAACCTTATCCAAGATGATTCCTCCTCCGATATACTCCTGTTTCCCTTACTGTTGATTCATGCTGTTAAATTTCACCGTAGCCCAACTGCCGCAGAACTTTCCGAAGTGCTCTGGCTGCTACCTCAAATTTCCCCGGTCCGCTTTCTTCGAGGTTGCTGGTATCCACAGCATTCTGCAGTTGGCTGAAGCCTTCAAACGAACCCAGATGGGGCTCCAGCGACAGAACCATTTCTCCATCTACATTATCATGGATATCGGTAAGAATTTCAAGCAGCCTGCCATCTCCCATGCCAGCCGGAACAACCCTGCCGCTGTCGGCCAGCGCGTCCTTAATATGCATGTAGGCAATATGTTTTTTTAACAGATGGTATGCATCCGGATATGTTTTCACATGACACTGGATGAAATTTGCCGGATCAAAAACAGCCCGGACGTAATCGGTGTTCATGGCTTCCACAATCTCGAGGCATCGTTCGGCGGTGTCCCCATAGATTCCCTTTTCATTTTCATGGGCAAGAACCACCCCCGCACCTTTGGCACATGCCGTAAAAGCGTTCCAGCGATCAAGCACTTCGTCGCGGTAGCCTTCAGGGCTTTCACCTTCCGGGGCGTAAAAGCTGAACATGCGAATATATTGGGCATCCAGCAGCTTTGCCAGCTCCAGGGTGTGCCTGAACAGCTCGAGATGGGGACCGAAGGGATCGGTAATCCCGATTTTTCCAAGGGGAGAACCGATTGCAGACACCGAGATTCCCGAAGCATCCAGCTGCTTTTTCATTTCCTTCATCTCTGCCAGAGAATAATCCACAGAATTCTTCCCATAAACAAACCGCATTTCCATTCGGTCGATGTTTAGCCTTTTCAGTTCTCTAATCTGCACCTGTAGATCTCTGTCTATCTCATCAGAAAAACCGCTTAAAACAAATCTCACCATAAATTCCTCAACTCCCGCTCATTTCGCTTTACCTTGCCTGATCTATATTGTAAAATAAAATATAGCCATATAAATAGCATTCATTCCTTAAAACATTGCAAATTTAGTCAAGGCATGGAGGTTGATTGATGTTGATAGAGCTTTGGGATAAATACTTTTCCATCGAGAGGAATGTCACAGAGCGAGCGATTGATTCTGTGAAAATAGATTTTCATCTCCACGACAATTATGAAATCTACCTTTTCCTGTCCGGAGGGGTGCGGTACTTTATTGAAAAAAGCTCTTATGATCTGGTACCGGGGGATATTCTATTAATACGCCCCGGTGAAATACATAAGGCGGCATTTACTACCAATGATACCTACGAGCGGATTGTGTGCAATTTTTCGAAGGAGCTTGTCAAATTGTTTTCCACAGATGATACCTCTTTGTCCCATTGTTATCAGAACCGCCCCCATGGCGAAAAAAACCGTCTGAACAGCACGGACGATGAAAAAAACGAACTGATTGCTCTGTTCGAAAAAATGTTTATATTGAATACGTACCCTCAGCCCTGGAACACCCAACTGATGATCGCGGGCTTTCTGGAAGCCATGGTGAAAATAAATCGAGTGTTTGCCGACGAAACCCGTCACAGCGTCAATCACCTGCAGCATCGCAAGCTCAGACCCATTCTTGAATATATCGACGCCAACCTGGAGGGTAATCTGTCGCTGGGAACGCTGGAAAAGAAGTTTTACATCACCGGCTCCTACCTTTGCCAGATTTTTAAGCAGACCACTGGATCGACGCTGCATGAATACATTATCTATAAAAGAATCTCACGTGCCAAACAGTTATTGCTAAAGGGAGACACCGCAGCAAATGCATCCTTCAAATGCGGTTTCTCAGACTATTCAAATTTTGTCCGGGCGTTCCGCAAGGTTACCGGTTACTCTCCAAGGGAGTACATGAAACAAGCCCTGGCGTAAACAACCTCGTTTGTTTCCGGCCTTGTCGAATGAGTACGAATGCAAGGTTTTACTTGCTAATAAGGGTTTTTCTGCTATACTAAAGATGTAAATGCTGGCATTGGATTCTGGAAACTAAAATACCCGATAAGGCAAAAATCAAGGGTTTTGGTTTATTTCGTTTATTAAAAACCTGATCAGAATTGAATTTCAGCATATCTGTTTCATCTGAAAAAGGAGTGTCTGTCATGTCTGGAGCAAAACGAAAGATAAGTATTGTGATGATCCTCTCCCTGTTGCTTCTCTTCCCGGGTACCATCTGTTTTGGTCAGGAATTGATTTTGTCCGAGCCTGCCGCGATTCTCGTTGAAATGAACAGTGGTCAGGTTCTTTATGAAAAAGGCGCCGACATGAAGTGGTCCCCGGCCAGCACAACAAAGATCATGACTGCAATGGTTGCCATGGAAAACGCCGCCCTCGATAAACCCATGAAGGCTTCACTGAAGGCGATAAGGGCTATTCCATCCGATTTTGGCCTTGCGGGAATCCAACCGGATGAGATCCTGACACTGAACGATCTTTTACACTTTTGCCTGATCATATCCGCCAATGAGTCCTCCAACATCATTGCGGAAAGCATCTCTCCTACCGGCGATATTGACGGGTTTGTGGCAATGATGAATCAGAAGGCCCAGCAGCTGGGTCTGCAGAACACACATTTTACAAACACCTTCGGGCAGGATCATGAAAACCATTACACCACAGCCCGAGATCTGTCCATCACAGCCAGAAGGGCGATGGCCATCCCCGCTTTCCGGGAAATCGTCATCAAGAAAACCGTTCCACTGCCCGAAACAAACCTGAAAAAACCTGATGATTGGGACAAATGGCATATTGAATCGACCAATCAGCTGCTTGGCAGCGTTTCAGAGCATTACACTCAGGTAACCGGTGTCAAAACCGGCTATACCGATTCTGCCGGCCGGTGTCTGGTTTTTTCAGCCGTGAACGATGAAGGGCTTGAACTATTGGGGGTTATTCTTGGAGCCCAGAACAATGATATTCTGTTCAAAGAATCCAAGGACCTTCTGGAATACGGCTATATGAACTACAAGTACCAAACGCTGATATCCTCCGGTGAGTTTTACGGACGGTACGATGTTGTTGATGCTCTGGATAATATCCCTGTAGAGCTGCATACCCTTGGCGAGGTTACATATCTTCTGCCCACTGCTGCCGAGCGGTTGGCCGCGGAGGTTACCATCGAGGAAACGCTGAACACTCCTTTTACGGCACCAATTCAAAAGGGTCAGGTACTCGGGACCAAGAAGTGGTTTTATCAGGGACAGGAAATCGGCACAATTCAACTGGTTGCAATGAATGATATTGAAAAAACGCTGACGGCAAAAATCCGGGACAGGTTCAGAGAAATCGTGAAGGATCCGCTTCTTCGGAACATCCTAATCATCAGTGTCATCGTCGTTTTCGCCTTTATAATCCTTAGAATTATCTTGCGCGGCATTTCGCGAAGAAGGAAAACCAGTCGCAGGCATTACAGGTTTTAGGCCACTGTTGCTGCCAACATAAATGCACGTACATCGCGAACCCTTACATCTTTTAGTCTCGTTTCAGGTACCTGTTTTTGGATTCATAGATTATAGAACAGCGTGTTGAATCGTCACTTTTCAAACTTGTGCATGTCGATTTCCATCAGAAAATGGAGATAACAGGACATTGTTCAAGATCTGTGTATAGGGGTTCCAGAATTGGATTACAACGCTTCATAAATGATAAAAATGCACTAAATCGGGCTTTGACAACCCTTTACCAAAGTGCTAAACTGCACTGGTTGTGCATATTTAAAGGCACTTGATACTTTTTACATACTTGGGGGTTGCACCATGTTCAAGCCTAAACTTTTTACGACGCTGAAGGGATATACCTTCAGCCAGTTTACCAGCGATTTGACAGCGGGGCTCATTGTGGGAATCGTCGCATTGCCGTTGTCAATTGCTTTAGCCATCGCATCGGGGGTGTCCCCGGAAAAAGGCCTGATTACGGCATGCGTCGCGGGTTTTTTCATTTCGTTCCTTGGCGGAAGCAGTGTTCAGATAGGCGGCCCTACCGGTGCTTTTGTCATCATCATCTACAATATTATCGCCCAGCATGGCCTCAAGGGCTTGACACTGGCCACGATCATGGCGGGGGTGTTCCTTGTCATCATGGGTTTTCTAAAATTCGGAAGCTATATCAAATTCATCCCCTGGCCCATCACTACCGGTTTCACCAGTGGTATCGCCATCGTAATTCTATCTACACAGCTCAAGGACTTTACCGGTATTGTCACCGATCATGACCCATCAGAATTCCTTGAAAAGCTTGCAAAGCTTTGGGAGTTCAAACATACCATCTTTCTTCCCTCGCTGCTCATCGGGATAGGTTCATTTCTGCTAATTTATTTCTGGCCGAAGAAAATTAAGAAAATTCCCGGCACATTGGTGGCTATTGTGTTGAGCACCCTGGCAAACAGCCTGTTTCATCTGAATGCCGATACCATCGGGAGCCGCTTTGGAAATCTGACTGCCTCCTTTTCCTTTCCGGATTTCACCGGGGTTACATTGCAGGAAGTTCAGGCCTTGCTGCCCTCCGCGTTTACCATTGCCATCCTTGCCGGGATTGAGTCCCTGCTTTCCGCCGTTGTCGCAGATGGCATGACCGGAGGAAAGCACAGTCCGAATATGGAATTGATCGCACAGGGTGTGGCCAACATATGCTCCGCTTTAACGGGTGGTATCGCAGCCACCGGAGCCATCGCAAGAACTGCTGCCAATGTAAAGAACGGCGGGCAGACTCCTGTTGCCGGAATTGTTCATTCTGTAGCAATTGCGGTCATGATGTTCCTGTTCATGCCTTACGCTTCCATGATCCCAATGTCCTGCCTTGCTGCAATTCTGATCAATGTAGCACTGAACATGGGTGAATGGAAGGTGTTCATTGAACTGTTCAAAGCACCAAAAAGTGATTTTTTTATTTTTCTTCTGACCTTTGTATTGACCATTTTGTTTGATTTGGTTGTTGCCATCGAGGTTGGTATGGTTTTAGCCGCCATCCTCTTTGTGAAACGAATGGCTGATGTATCGGGTGTCCGTCCTATCTCCGATGAGATTATCGACCTGCGTGATCCGGATAATCCGCTGGAACTGCTGAAGCTCCCCGTGCCGGAACAGGTGCAGGTTTATGAGGTGAATGGTCCGTTCTTCTTTGGAGCGGCAACCCGTTTCACCGAAGTCATGGGGGAGATATCGGTTTACCCGAAGGTATTCATTCTGCGCCTTCGCCATGTCCCGGCCATGGACGCGACAGGTCTGAACGCCCTGGAGCATTTGAAATGGCGGCTCGACAAGAAAGGGACGATTCTGCTGCTGTCCGGTGTGCAGGAGCAGCCCGCAAAAGTGCTTGCAAAATCCGGTTTTATTGACAGCCTTGGGGCCGAAAATATACATAAGCATCTGAATAGTGCGGTAAAGATGGCAAATCATCTGGTGAATCATCCGTTTAACGCTGAAATCGAGGAAAGCGAGTCTGCTTAGCAGGCTCGTTTTTTTAATGTTTGACTCATGGGGTGCGTTCCAATGCCGGGGTTATCCTCTATTGGGAACGTTCCATTGGATACACCCGTTGGCACATGCCCGAAATGCTTTATTTTGCTTGTATAACTCATGTCGCCTCTGCATGCGATTCGTTTTGATGATGGGTTGCTTCAAATACCCATGGCACAGGGGTGCAGCCGGATGGTATAATAGAAAGAAATCAAACGAAAGAGAATCAAAATGGAAGCACTCAGTGAAAAATTATTGAACTGGTACAAAACCAATAAACGGGATTTGCCCTGGAGGCATACATCAGACCCTTATGCCATTCTTGTTTCCGAAATCATGCTGCAGCAAACCAGGGTAGATACGGTTATCTCCTACTACCATCGTTTTCTTGAACGTTTTCCAACCGCAGCCGCTCTGGCTTTGGCGCAAGAAGATGAAGTGCTGAACCTATGGAAGGGCCTTGGCTATTATTCCCGCGCCCGAAACCTTCACAGGGCCGCTAAAAAAATACTCCATGAGCATCAGGGCCGGTTCCCTGAGAGCTTTGAGCAGGTGCGAAAGCTTCCCGGTGTGGGTGACTATACTGCAGGTGCAGTGATGAGCATTGCTTTCAATCTGCCCTTCCCGGCTGTCGATGGAAATGTGCTGCGTGTCATTGCCAGGATCAATGGTCTGGACAATGATATAGCACTGCCCGAAACAAAAAAACTGATTAGCGGCATTGTTAAGGAAATGATCCCCGAGGATCGTGCCGGTGATTTTACACAAACGTTGATGGATCTTGGAGCGACTGTTTGCATCCCAACAACTCCATCGTGCGATAAATGTCCTGTTTCATTTGACTGTAGGGCAAACAAAGAGCAGAAAACTGATATACTGCCAGTAAAGCAAAAAAAATCAAAGCCTCAAACTCAGCACTTTTATGCCCTTTTGATCGTTCACGGACACAAACTACTGATGACACGCAATCATCCGAGAACCCTGCTGAAAAACCTGTGGGGGGTTCCCCTGATTGAAAGAGAAAACATTGATGAGCCTCCTGCTGAAAAGCTTCAGGAACAAATACTTGACAAAATAGGTATCGAAGTGCTATCGTTTCAGGCAATGGGAAAAGTGAAGCATGTATTCACACACCGCATATGGGAGATGGAGATACTGTCCTGTTCCAAATGCTCCATCCATGATTTGAAGCAGGAATACCAATGGGTTTCTCTTGAATCGATCGATGAGCTGCCAATCCCAACCGCTTTTACAAAGCTGCTCCGGGCTGGAGGCCTTGGATGATTCCCCATTGCTTCTAAAAACGGTTCCTGTTGTTTTTCCTTCATGATTACTGCTTTTGATATCACAGGAGTTTGTTATGGTAAAATTGGAAACTGTACATATGCCAAAAAGTGCTCCGTTGTTTCAAGATCTCGAGATAACAATGCTATGGTCATGCCTTGAGGGCTTTATGGGCAATGCATGGGCAGACAATATTGAAAACCCCCGATGTGCGCGGATCATCACCGCAGACTTTTGCTGTTTTGCGGGAGACAGCTCGTCCTCGGAAGCAGTATTGTTCGTAAAGGATATTCCTTCCATTTTTCCAAAGAACTCAATTTTAATGGTACCGGAAAACGATGCCTGGGGCACATTGATTGAGCAGGTTTGGGAAGGCCGGTATGAAAAATTCTCCCGGTATGAGCTTAAAAAAGAGAAGGGTATTTTCGACCTCATTCAGCTGAAGTCGTTCGTGGAAAAGTTAAAGGCCGGGTATACGCTGGCGGCTGTAGATGAGCGTCTTTTTTATCTTACCCGGCAGGAAGACTGGTCCAGTGACCTGTGCAGCCAGTTTCCAACCTATGAGGATTTCCATAAAAGGGGCCTTGGTTTTGTCGTTCTGCATGAAGAACGTCCCATCAGCGGGGCATCCTCCTATACAATTTACAGTGAAGGCATTGAAATCGAAATTGATACAAAGCCGGAATATCGCAGGCAGGGCTTTGCTACGGTCTGCGCGGCAGCGTTGATTCTCGAATGCATCAGCCGCGGGCTGTATCCCAGCTGGGATGCCGCCAACAGGGAATCGCTGGCGCTGGCTGAAAAACTTGGCTATCATTTCGACCGGGAATACACTGCTTATCAGGTTGAAATCAGGGATAGTTCCGTTACCAAATAATGACCGAAGCAAGTACAAGACATCAGTAATAACAGGTTTTGCTTTAGCAGAACCATCACATCTTCAATAAGAACCTTACCGCCAACCGCGACAAGGTTCTTATTGCAACACACACCGAAACAACGAAGCTTCAGTTTCGTTATAACAACGGAAGCGATTGCTTGCAATCGCAACACACCGTTATTGCAACGGCAGGTTTTGCTTTAGCAAAACCATCACACTGCAACAACGAAGCTTCAGCTTCGTTATATCGAGGCGGGAGAAGA
>JAAYJG010000365.1 GCA_012523055.1 Ruminiclostridium sp.
ATCTGGATGAATTCTGCTACAGGTTCAACCGTAGGTTTTTTGGTTGTGAGTTATTTAACCGTGTTTTGTTTAGCTGTATCACCTCACAAAAAATTATGTATACTGAGTTAACGTCATAATCATTTTCTTTTTTTATGTAGAATACTGTCGAATATTATTATATCATGAGTTATAACAATATTCACTAATAAACAAGCAATTTTGGTTTACTGAAAAACAGTCTTAAAATCATACTAAGCTTATTAATTGAATCGAAATTCGCACATAGTTTCAGATACCTTTTTCTTTTTGTCCATTATTCCTAAATGGAAATATTTCGCTGCATGATTTCGCCGTGTATTTATCAGCATGTGGAGAATGATTCCATACACTTGTTGTTCAAAAGCAGGCATGTACTGTTTGACCCCGAATGAAGTGAAGATTGTTTAGAGTAATGATTTGAATAAAGTCTGTTTATGCAAAATCCATAGCTTTGGGAGATAATTTGGTATAACTTTTGGTTAGATTTTTCATTGATTAGCTATTTCATCAGTAGTAATATTAATAATCGTGCAATCCTTTTAATAGGTATGGGTAAATATTTATCGTCGAATGATCGCAGTTATAGAGTTCAATCAATACTGTGAATGAACCAGAAGCAGTTTATCCAGATTATTTAAGGAGGGCTTACAGGAGTGAATGGCATGAAATTAGTGATCATTGTACTGAACAAAGTAGAAAAGCTTGATGATTTCCTGGAAGGTTTGATGGACCAGGGGGTTATGGGTGCAACAATTTTAAGCAGTACCGGAATGGTAAAGGAACTCGCGAAAAGAAGCAATGATTATCCCATTTTTGCTTCCATCCGTTTCCTGCTGGATCTGGATCACCAGGAAAGCAAAACGATTTTCATGGTGTTGAAGGATGAACAGGTGGATACGGTCAGAAAGGTTGTCAGGGAAGTCATTGGAGATCTGTCGCAGCCCGATACCGCGGTGTTGTTTTCTTTACCGGTACTTACCGCCGAGGGGGTTGGCTTTCAGGAATGACTTTCAATACATTATTCTATCTTGCCCTGCTGCTGTTTTCAGGGCTTATTTTCGGACGCATGGTAAAGCTCATCAAGCTTCCGAACGTAACCGGGTATTTAATTGCGGGGTTGCTGATTGGTCCCAGCTGCTTGAAACTGCTTTCTGTTGATTTTGTGACCCAACTGGAGTTAATATCTGAAATAGCTCTGGCTTTCATCGCTTTTTCCATCGGTTCGGAATTTAAAATATCCTATTTGAAAAAGGTTGGTGCCACACCGATTATCATCGCTGTTTTTGAAGGATTGGCAGCGACAATCCTGGTAACCGTAGTGCTGGTTCTTTTCGGGTTTGATTTTGAGATTTCTCTTCTTTTGGGCGCTATTGCTTCTGCTACTGCTCCAGCTGCCACGCTGATGGTCGTCAGGCAGTACAAGGCAAAGGGACCTGTTACCGAAACATTATTGAGTGTTGTTGCGCTTGACGATGCAGTGGCATTGATCGCATTTGGTTTTTCCATGGCAGTGGTAAATGCCTTGCTGCATCCTGGGCAAACTTCATTGGCAATGTCGATTATATCACCCTTTATTGAAATTATTGGTTCCGTTGTCCTTGGTTTCTTATTAGGAATCCTCTTCAAATTGCCTCTGCGTTATTTCAAAAAGGATTCCAACAGGTTGATTATTACTGCCGGCTTTGTTCTGCTGGGCTCCTCTCTGGCCTCCATGCTGGGGTTGTCTTCCCTGCTGCTTTGTATGTGTATGGGAGCGATGCTGGTTAATGTCAGTGAATCCGCCGGTTCTGTTTTCAGACTTTCGGAAATGTTCACCCCACCTATATTTCTGATGTTCTTTGTTGTGTCTGGTGCAGGACTGGATATCAGCTACCTGCCGAAAATCGGCTTGATCGGAATTCTTTATGTGGTGGTCAGGGTTATTGGAAAGTTCTCCGGTGCCTGGTTGGGTGCGATTATCTCAAAAGCGCCTGCCGTTGTTAAAAAGTATATTGGGTTGACGTTGATACCCCAGGCCGGTGTTGCAATCGGTCTTTCGCTGATTGCCTCCCAGACCCTTCCCGAATATGGTGCTGCCATTCGCGCCGTCATCCTTTGCGCCACTTTCATTTACGAACTGGTAGGCCCGGCCATTACCAAGATCGGTTTGAAAAAAGCAGGAGAAATTGCGGAATCATGATTCAGAGACTGGCAGTCTCGAAGGGATCCGTCGGTATGATAATTTGATAGTAGTTATCCGGTCTACCATATCTCTTTAGCGTTACTCCTGTGAAACCTGCCAAGGTTTCGTGTTGCCTGGCGGCACCTGGGTCGTGGGGGACTGTTCACACCCCCCACTAATAAGTTCATAAGTAGCTTCAAAGGTATGTGTTTTATCTGAGCGCACGATGCATCCTGAGCGCAGCGATGTCATCCTGAGCGCAGCGAAGGATCTTGTCAGGAGTAATG
>JAAYJG010000366.1 GCA_012523055.1 Ruminiclostridium sp.
ATCTGGATGAATTCTGCTACAGGTTCAACCGTAGGTTTTTTGGTTGTGAGTTATTTAACCGTGTTTTGTTTAGCTGTATCACCTCACAAAAAATTATGTATACTGAGTTAACGTCATAATCATTTTCGGAATTATTCTGAACCTTATTTTAAGCATAGGCACGAAAAAGAAGGAAGAATAAGACTCGCTTCCATGTGTACACATCAATCAAAAAAGCAAAGCAGCCTGATTTTTCAATTGATTGTCAGGCTGCTCTTTTTTATGGATCGTAGATGTTAAACGGATTTATTGGTTTTGGAGCTTGTATAGGATTTTGTAGCCATGTGATTCGATGGCTTTTTCAATTTCAAGGGTGTTCAAGCTGTTGATACCGGTTACGATGACACTTTTTCCAACGCTGGTGCCGCGGTATACCGCCACATGGGTTATATTGGCGCCATAAATGGTGAATATTCCGGTCAGATGGGACATAATCCCCGGTTCGTCATTTACTTCAATGGTCAACCGGGTTCCCTTTTCACGAAATCCCAGCAGTTCTATAAAAGAATCGAAGATATCGCTTTCTGTGATAATGCCCACCAGCTTGCCATCATCCACCACCGGCAGGAAGCTGACGTTGTTATCCCGCATTAAAATGGCGGCCTCCTCCAAAAGCGCGTTCGAAGAGATTAATATTGGGTTTTTGGTCATGACCCTGCTGATCTTTGTTTTGGCTAGCAAATAGGTCAGCTCGTTGATGCTCAGGCTTGTGGCCTTTGATGGGGAAGAGCGGGCAATATCCTCTTTCGAGACAACCCCCACAAGCTTGCCGTCCTTTACCACCGGCAGACGCCGGACGTTATTTTTGGACATGATCTCATGGGCGTCCGGGATGCTTTGATCGGGAGAGATCGTGAACGGATTTGCAGTCATTTTATTCTTTACAAACATAGCTTAACCTCCCAAATATGCTTTTTGAATTTCATCACTCTGCATCAGCTCGGCTCCGGTTCCTGTCAGAGTGATGGTACCTGTTTCCATAACATATGCCCTGTTGGCGATTTGAAGGGCCATACTGGCATTCTGCTCTACCAATAGAATGGTGGTGCCTTTTTGATTGATGTCCCGGATGATATCGAAGATTTCCTGCACCAGAAGCGGTGCAAGGCCCATGGAGGGTTCGTCCAGACACAGCAGCTTCGGCCGGCTCATTAAAGCTCGCCCCATGGCTAGCATTTGCTGTTCACCGCCGGATAATGTGCCGGCAACCTGTTTTTTTCTGTCAGCCAGGATGGGAAAACGCTCATAAACCATGGCCATGTCAGCGGCGATATCCGCTTTGTCGCTGCGCAGAAAAGCGCCCAGCTCCAGGTTTTCCAAAACGGTCATCGTACTGAAAATACGGCGGCCTTCAGGCACCTGGGAAATCCCCATTTTCACCCTGGACTGTGTGCTGAAATCGGTGATATCTTCACCGTCAAGCAGGACGGTTCCGGAGGATGGCTTCTTAAGGCCGGAAATGGTACGAAGGGTGGTGGTTTTTCCAGCACCGTTGGCACCGATTAGGGTAACAATTTCGCCATCGTTCACTTTCATCGATATTCCTTTTATGGCATGAATGACTCCAAAATGGACATGCAGATCATTTATCTCAAGCATTTCTAACATCCTCCCCCAAATACGCTTCAATGACGCGCCGGTTTGCCTTGATTTCTGAAGGAGTGCCCTCTGCGATCACCGTCCCATAGTCCAGCACATAGATGCGCTCGCATATTTTCATGACCAGGGACATATCATGCTCGATCAACAGAATCGTCAGGTTGAAATTCTGTCGTATCCAGCTGATCATCTCGGTCAGGTTTGCGGTTTCAGCCGGGTTCATGCCGGCAGCCGGCTCATCCAGCAGTAAAAGGCTTGGCTCGGTGGCCAGGGCTCGAATGATTTCCAGACGTCGCTGCTCTCCATAAGGGAGGTTGCGTGCCAGCTCATCCTTTTTATGCTCCAGATCTAAAATCTTCAGTAAATCGATGCTTTTTTCCAAAAGCTGCTTTTCCTCGGAAGAATAGGCTTTCGTATGGAAAAGGCCTGAGAAAAGGCCGTAATCAACATTTTTGTTCATGGCGATACGCACATTGTCCAGAACCGATAAATCCTTGAACAGGCGAATGTTCTGAAAGGTTCTGGCCAGCCCGGCCTTGCAGATGGTGTAGGGCTTCAGCCCCTGCAGGGATGTTTGTTTGCCTTCCTTTTCAAGGGTGATGGTTCCGGAGGTAGGCACATAAATACCAGTGAGCAGGTTGAAAACCGTGGTTTTTCCGGCGCCATTGGGCCCTATCAAACCCACCAGTTCACCCGGCTCAAGATCCATCGATACATTGGAAACCGCCATCAGGCCGCCAAATGCTTTTGTCAGTTTATGGATACTTAGAATTGGCATTATGCTTCACCCCCATTCCTGCGCTGGAAAACGCTGCCCCACTTTTTAACAAGAGAAAGGGATAATTCCTTTGATCCCAGTAAACCCTGTGGACGGAACAGCATGATGACGATGAGCATGATAGAATAGATCACCATCTGAAGCTCTGGAATGGATTGCAAAGCGGTGGAGATGATCGCCAAGAGCACGGCTGCGACAATAGAGCCGGAGATGCTTCCCATGCCGCCCAAAACTACGATCACCAGAATATTGATGGATTTCAGGAAGCCAAACAGGTCGGGCTTGATAAAGTAAAAGTAGGAGGAATGGATGGAACCTGCAATTCCGGCAAAAAAAGCACCCATGACGAACGCGGTTACTTTGTACTTTGTAGCATTAATGCCCATGGCCTCTGCGGCAATTTCATCTTCGCGGACAGAAATACAGGCACGGCCGTGGGAGGAATGGATAAAGTTTGTAATTAAAATGACGGTACCAGCAGTGAACAGGAACAGCCAAAACCAGTTTACATACTGATTAGCGCTGAACAAACCGGCAGCACCATTGGTGATCTCCAGGTTTAAAAACACAATACGGATGATTTCGGCCATTCCCAGCGTGGCTATCGCAAGGTAATCTCCCCGCAGACGCAGGGTGGGCAGACCTACCAATATGCCAACGAGCGCAGCGAGAATGGCACCGGCGACAAGACCAATGATAAAGCCTAATGTGGTAGGCATTCTCAGGGTGATAATGGTGCAGGTGTAAGCCCCTATGGACATGAAGCCTGCGTGCCCGAGGGAGAATTGGCCTGTAAACCCTGTGATCAGGTTCAGGCTGACTGCCAGGATAATATTAATGCAAATGGTGGTCAGGGTGTCCATGATAAAAGGGTTGATAATCCCGGTTGAAATGAGCAGCTGAATGACACCGAAAGTAACCGCCAGAGAAATTGCCTTTTTGAAAACCGTGTTTTCCATCAGTTTTTTCATGCATCACACCTTCTCTCTTGTTTCTTTGCCCAGAAGGCCCGATGGCTTGACGATCAGAATCAGGATTAACACAGCAAAAACCACCGCATCCCGAAGCATCGAGTTTCCATAGCCAGCGACCATAACCTCCATCGTTCCAATGAACAAACCGCCGATCATGGCACCCGGGATCATGCCAATACCGCCGAAAACAGCGGCTACAAAAGCTTTTAAGCCTGGCATGATGCCCATTAAGGGGTTAATCGAATTATAATAAATGCCTACGAGAACACCGGCAGCCCCCGCTAATGCCGAGCCCAATACAAAGGTAAAGGAGATGGTGGTATTCACATTGATTCCCATCAGCTCGGCTGCGTCCTTATCCAGTGAAACCGCACGCATCGCTTTTCCGATTCGGGTTCGTTTTACAATCAGCTGCAGCAGTATCATTAAAACAACGGTGACGACCACTATCACGACTTGCTGCATGGTGATCCTGATATTGCCCAGTGTAAAGGATTCAGTTATCCATCCGGTTAAGGGAGGGTAAGAGCGGACATCCGCTTTCACCAGGAACATTGTACCATATTCTATGAAAAGAGAAACCCCGATAGCGGTGATTAAGGCTGCGATTCGCGTGGCATTGCGCAACGGCTTGTACGCGATCTTTTCAATCGTAACCCCCAGCAGCACGCAAAAAGCCATTGCAATGAAAAGAGACGGTAAAAAGCCCAGGTGAAACCAGGTCATGCAAAAGTATCCGATATAGGCTCCGACCATATAAACATCACCATGTGCAAAGTTGATCAGCTTAATAATACCGTATACCATTGTATAGCCTAAAGCTATCAGTGCGTAAATGCTTCCCAGTGATATACCATTGATAATCTGCTGTAAGAATTGTTCCAATAACTTCCCCCTCTTTCAGCACCGACCTTGCTTTCTCTTAATGAAAATGAGTTGAACGGAAATAGGTAGCCCGGCTCTGAGATATTTACAATCAGGCATATTTTGATGCCTGGTGCAGGTATGGGCTGAGGATTTTACAAGTAAAAGCCAGCAATTCGGTACGTACCCACAGGAGTGTACCCACAAACGCTCCCCCGGGACGATGACCCCATCCTGGAACGCTCCCCAAGAGCGACCCGTTAGCCAAAGGCTTTTGCTTTGCAAAAGCCAGCATTGAGCGACCCGTTAGCCAAAGGCTTTTGCTTTGCAAAAGCCAGCATTGAGCGACCCGTTAGCCAAAGGCTTTTGCTTTGCAA
>JAAYJG010000046.1 GCA_012523055.1 Ruminiclostridium sp.
AGCTGCCTTTCCTGTCAAGCTTTAAAACCGACATTTTACCCGGAAACACACTGTTGCACGGTATCATTACCTTCAGCAGCAATCTGCGGCAGGAGGTCATTGTTCGCATATCCGGCAGGGAAGCATTGAATTATTCCATCGCCTCCAACGGAAACAATGGCACACGGATTACCATCAGGGCAAATGACGAGGTGGCCCAGTCAACGCAGCCCACCACACCACAAGTACCCCAGGTCACTCCTGCGCCTGCGCAGCCGAAGCCCACGCCTGACCCGGCTGTTAATCCCAACCCGCCACATGTGTCCCCAACACCGGTGGCGCCCAAAACCACCCCAACACCGGCAGCACCCAAAACCACACCAACGCCGATACCTGCTGATAATCCGGTTCAGGTGCAGCCCGTTCCCACCGTCACGCCATCACCCGAACAGCTTTCCAACAGGGGAGAAGGCGACAGGTCCGGCACCGTATCCTATGTGGCCGGCTCGGATACCCTGATTATCGACACGCTGGCCCTGGAAAGCTATCGCATTTTCAGGCTGAGTGAACCGTCGAGAGTTGTTATCGATCTGTATCAAAATGTGATAGATTCAAAGGAACTGGATGTCCCGTCAGGCAGGCTGTATACGAAGATCCGCACCGGTCAGTTTGACGCGACCACCGCCAGGATCGTTCTCGACCTGAAGGAAGAGCATGACTGGCAAGCTGTAAAAAGTGGCAGCCGACTGACTGTTACTCTGAAGCCGTCAGGATTGAAAAACCTTTCTTTTAGCAATGAGTATCAGGGCGCGTCCCTGATACTGAAGGGTCCGGATCTGAAACAAAAGATAGAGCAGAGCATGGCTGAGATCAGAATCGATGACGACAAAGATTCCAAGACCTTTGCCTTTGTCTTTATCAATGGCTTGATCGATCTGGGCAATGGAAAGCTGCAGGTCGGGGATCGCGTCATGAAAGCGGCTCAGACACTTACCTCCGGCAAAAACGCGTTTCTTGTCATTGAAAGGGAAAACGCTGAAACTGCCTACAGGTTCCGGTTTACAGATTCCAACGACATGGTGGTGATCGAGCCTGTAACCTCTGGAGCGCAAGATGGAAGCAGCACCGGCAATACAGACAACACCGGCGGTACAGGCAGTACGGGCAGCACCGGCGATACCGGAACCCAACCCGGGGACGTAACAGGAAGTAACCCGACACCAACTCCCGTCCCCGTAAACAATGGCAAGCTTATCGTGCTCGACGCCGGCCATGGAGGGACTGAACCCGGGGCAACCTACGGTAAAAATGAAAAATGGTATAACCTGGACATTGCGAAACGCGTTGAGGCCATTCTGTTGGCAAACGGTGTTACTGTGAAACAAACCCGCACCACCGATGTGTTAGTCAGTTTGAATGAAAGGGTAAATATGGCCAACGACTGGAAAGCCGATCTGTTTGTAAGCATTCATAACAACGCCTTCTTCGATAAGAAAATGCATGGAAGCATGACCTTCTTTTATACGGGGAGCTACAAGGGCAAGGAGTATGCCACCATTATTCACAAAGACCTTTTAAAGAACCTTGGTTCAAAGGATTTGGGGATTAAGTCCAACACCTTTGTGGTAATCAAGAAGACCAAAATGCCGGCAGTATTGGTGGAATTCGGTTGTTTGTCCAATGATGCCGAAAGAGCAAAACTGGATACCGAGGAATACAGGCAGAAGGCCGCTGAATCCCTTGCGGAAAGCATCCTGAAGATCATACCGAAGCTGGAATAGGACAAAATGATACGGAACCTTCCTAACCGATTGAGTTCCAGGCGGCGCCCGCTAATCTCTGTATAGTAATTATCAGGTATTGTGTTTTATCCTGAGCGCAGGATCTTGTCAGGAGTAATGTGAGATCCTTCACTTCGTTCATCGCGCTGCGCCTGCTTCCCTGTGGCAGGATGGCAAGCTTCGCTTGCTTCCCTATGATAGGATGACAGACTGCGCCTTTTACTGTGAATAGTAACAATTCATAAAAAAATCAGAGGAATTCATTCTTTTGATTTTTTTATTTTGCGGATTATGGTAATATGGTAAAAGAGTATTTTTTCACACGGTGACTCAAACTATGGAGTGGCTGATGATCCAGCGGACGGAAATAAAGCTCCTGCGGTATAACTGAAAGGAAACAACACTATGACAAGGTTTGACGGCAGAAAAGACAATGAGCTGAGAAAAATCAAGATTACGAGAAACTATATCAAGTATGCCGAAGGCTCGGCTTTAGTTGAATATGGGAATACGAAGGTCATCTGCACCGCGTCTTTGGACGATAAGGTTCCGCCCTTCCGAAAGGGGACGGGTGAGGGCTGGGTTACTGCCGAATACAACATGCTTCCGCGGGCGACACAGGTTAGAAATATGCGCGACATCGGCAAGCTGAAGCTCAATGGCCGGGCGAATGAGATCCAGCGCCTGATTGGCCGCTCGCTGCGCTCGGTTATCGATCTGAAGCTGCTGGGAGAACGGTCGATCCTGATCGACTGCGATGTGATTCAGGCCGACGGTGGAACCAGAACAGCATCCATTACCGGTGGTTTTGTTGCGTTAATGGACGCCTGCAGCTGGCTGGTGGATAAAAGAATGATATCGGAAATACCCATACAGCACTTCGTTGCCGCAGTAAGCACCGGCCTGGTAAACGAACGGGAGCTTTTGGATTTATGCTACGAAGAAGATTCCGGCGCGACAGTGGACATGAACATCGTGATGACCGACTCCGGCCAGCTCATAGAGGTTCAGGCCACAGGCGAAATGACTCCGTTTTCCAGGCAATCCATGAACACCATGCTGGATCTGGCGGAAAAAGGTATTAAAGAAATTATCGGCATTCAGCGTGCAGCGCTGATGGAAGGCTTCAAATAAGAGGAACCCATGGATAAACTTGTCATTGCTTCAAAAAACAAAGGAAAAATCAACGAGATCAAGGATATTCTGAAATGGCTTCCCTTCGAGATCCTTTCCATGAACGATGCGGGTTATGATGATGAGATAGAAGAAAGCGGGAATACCTTTGATGAAAATGCCATGTTGAAGGCGCGGGCGGTGTTCAGCCACACCGGAGGCATGGTTCTGGCCGATGACAGCGGGCTGGAAATCGATTTTCTTAATGGTGCGCCAGGCATCTATACAGCCCGTTTTGCGGGAGAGCACACCAGCCAGGAAGAAAAAAACATCAGGATATCAGCCCTCTTATCCGGGGTGGACAGCCCATACAGATCAGCAAGGTTTATCTGCTCCATTGCTTTTGTTTCCAAAGATAAAAGTTTTACCGTCAATGGCGTCACGGAAGGGCTCATCGCTGAAAAACCCGTGGGTTTCGCCGGGTTTGGCTACGATCCTGTTTTTTTCATGCCTGAATACGGGAAAACCATGGCTGAATTGCCTGATTCCATTAAGAATCAGGTCAGCCACAGGGCAAGGGCATTGCAGAAGCTTCGGGAAGAACTGGAAAAACATTACTCAAAATGAACTCAGACAGGAAGCTCGTTTATGATAAAGCTATTGGTCATCAGCGACACCCATGGGGATACCTCGCTTGCGGAAAAGGTACTGGAAAAGCATCAGGATGCAGACATCGTCATTCACCTTGGAGATTACTTACGGGATGCTGAAAGGTTACATGAGTTATATCCGGAAATAAGGTTTGAAGTTGTTTGCGGCAACTGCGATTACGTGGGGGGCGACATTCCCATGGAAAAGCTGCTTGAGCTTGAAGGCCAGAGGGTTTTATTAACCCATGGGCACCGATATTCGGTGAAATGGGGAATAGAACGGCTGCGTGCAAAGGCCTGTTATGAAAATATTCAGCTGCTGCTGTTCGGTCATACCCATATTTGCCACACGGAATACGGGCCGGGGTACATCCTGCTGAACCCTGGAAGCATTTCCGAGCCCCGCGGAAGCAATAAAGGGACCTACGCGGTTGTTGTGATCGACAACGCAAAAATAAACATTGAGCTGATGAGTAAGTGAAGTGGCCAGAGGAATGGTTCCGGATGATTCAAGTTTTTTGTTGGAGTGGTTGCGAACAATCTCTTGTCTGCCAGAACCGCCCAAACTGAATATCAAAAAGAACCCGATTCGTACAAAAAAACCACAGAAAGAAAGGGATACACCTTGCCCGATATCATCTATTTCGATAACAGCGCCACCACCGGCATTTATCCGGAAGCTCTGGTCGCGATGAACGATGTTTATACATCCCTGTACGCGAACCCATCCTCTCTGCATAAAATGGGCAGTGACGCTGAAAAGGTACTGCAGCGCTCCAGAGAAATCATTGCCCGAACCCTGGGGGCTTCTGAGCAAGAGATCTATTTCACCTCCGGCGGAACCGAGTCCAACAACTGGGCGATCAAGGGTGTGGCACGAGCCCACAAAAAGAGGGGAACACATTTGATCACCTCTGCCACCGAACACCCGTCTGTGATGGAGTGCTTTAAATATCTTGAAACGGAAGGTTTTTCAGCCGATGTTCTGCAGGTGGACAACGAAGGCCTGCTCTGTCCTGAAACCCTGGCAGCCAGGGTTCATGGCGGAACCGTTCTGGTCAGCTTCATTTTGGTGAATAATGAAACCGGCGCCATTCAAAAGGCTGAAGAGCTTATCCGGGTTATCCGGCTTTCAAACCAGAAAACGCTTATTCATATCGATGCCGTACAGGCTTATGGAAAAATCCCCCTGAACCTGTCCAGGCTGGATGCCGACCTGGTGTCCATATCATCCCATAAAATTCACGGCCCCAAAGGCTGCGGGGCGTTGTTCGTTCGCAGGAACACGCACATTCTTCCGGTTTTGCATGGCGGCGGGCAGGAGAAAAAACTTCGCTCGGGCACGGAAAATGCTCCGGCTGTTTGGGCTTTTGCGGTTGCGGCCGAAATCATTCACCGGCAGATGGAAATGAACAGAAACAACGCCGCCAAACTGAAAAGTACGATTATAGAAGGCTTGAAACAGGTTTTCGGAACCGGTCAATATGCGGTGAACTCTCCGGACAATGGTTATGAAGGGATTGTGAATATCGCCTTCCCCAGGGTAAAGGCCCAGGTGCTGATGCATCATTTGGAAGCCGAGAATATATTCGTTTCGGTGGGCTCGGCCTGTTCGTCCCACAAGAATACAACCAGCCATGTGTTGAAAGCCATGAACCTGCCGAAAGAAAACATGGAAGGTGCAATCCGCCTCAGCTTTTCAGGGATGAATACCGAACAGGAGGCCACCCGCTTTTTAGAGGTTGTTCAAAAAATTATTCCAGTCATCCGATACTGAGATATGCCAAGAGGAACTGTTCTGTTGAACACATTGATGGAAAAGTCACTCCTGATATGAAAAGAAAGTGAGATCATGATGAACAAAGTGATTCTAGTACGATATGAGGAAATATTTCTAAAAGGCCTGAACAAGCCGGTTTTTGAAGCGAAGCTGATCAAAAACATGAAAAGAGTTCTTTACGGATTGGGCCCGGTAACGGTATTTAAGGCCCAGAGCAGGATCTATGTAGAGCCTGAAAAGGAAGACTACCCGGTTGATGAAGCCATCAAGCGCCTCACAAAGGTTTTTGGGATTGCCTCGGTAAGCCCGGTGCTGAAGCTTGAAACCAACCAGGAGGCCATTTACAGCCAAGCGGTGGAAATGGTACGGGCCCTTGTGGAAAAGCGACGCTTTAAAACCTTTAAGGTGGAAACCAAACGAGCCGATAAAAAGTATCCGATGAATTCGTTAGAGGTTTCCAAAGACCTTGGCGGCGTGATTCTGAACCAGGTACCGGGGCTGAAGGTGGATGTGAACAATCCGGAATTTATCTTTTATGTGGAGATTCGAGAGTATACCTATCTTTATTCAGAAATCATCCCCTGTGCGAAGGGGCTGCCGGTAGGATCCAACGGAAAGGCAACGCTCTTAATCTCAGGAGGAATCGATTCCCCGGTGGCAGGATGGATGGTAGCCAAGCGCGGGGTGCGCATAGAAGCGGTTCATTTCTACAGCTATCCCTACACCAGCGAACGCGCGAAAGACAAGGTGATTCGTCTTGCACAAGAGCTGTCCCAATATACCCTGGGCATACGGCTGCACATCATTCCATTTACCGAAATTCAGATGGAGATCAATCAGAAATGCCCGCAGGATCACCTGACGATCATCATGCGCAGGTTTATGATGAAAATCGCCGAGCGAATTGCCATGCAAAATGGCTCTTTGGGCCTTATTACCGGCGAGGCTA
>JAAYJG010000047.1 GCA_012523055.1 Ruminiclostridium sp.
TAATATTTATTTTCGGCAGCAAGCGCGTTGTCGAAACTGTTACGATAGAGGCTGGTTCTGGTTACCCCGCGGCAGAACTTTTCTTAACGAATGCAAAACGTAAAGCCAGCTTTATTACTGATTTGTCCACAATTACAGTCAATACCCCCGGGGTATATACGATTGAAATTCGAGTTGGCCAAAGAAAATTCAAGTCCTCGCTGCAGGTTGTCGATACAACAGCTCCCATCGGAGAGGTTCGGTCAATCGATTTGGTCCAGGCGGAAGAGATCAAGCCTGAAGACTTTTTTGCAAGCATTACCGATGCCACGGATGTAGTGGTTTCATATAAATCCGCGCCGGATATGTCAAAGCTGAACACACAGCCTGTGGCGCTGGTTTTAACCGACAGGTCCGGAAACATCAACGAGTATGAGACCACCCTTAGAATATCAAAAGCGGTGCATACGCTTCAGGTTGAAGTGGGAACGACAGATCTTGCAATAACAGATTTTCTTAAGCCTGGCGTTACGGCTGACAATATCACCATAACGGGAGAGAACGTTAATTTCAGTCAAATTGGCAGTTATCCGGTTCAGTTGAACATTGACGGGGTTGTTTGCGATTCAGCAGTAGAGGTGGTCGACACAACTCCCCCCGTTGCCATTGCGGTTCAACAGGACGGATGGCTGGAGAAGGCTGTTGAAGCCGGGACTTTTGTTCAGGATATTCAGGACGAAACCGAGGTATCAGTTGATTATTTAGAGGAACCCGATTACAATCGAACCGGGGAGCAGCCGATTACCCTTGTATTAACCGATGCGGGCGGGAATAAAACCATACTGGAAAGCATCCTGAACCTTCAGCCCGATGTTGATCCGCCACAGATTTACGGGGCCAAGAAAGCCATCGCCTACATTGGGGTGCCGTTCTCGTATAAAAAAGGTGTATACGCTGAAGACAACAAGGATGGGGAAGTGGCGGTTACGGTAGACAGCAGCCAGGTGAACCTGAAGGTTGTCGGGGAATACCCGGTATTCTACTCCGCCGTCGATTCTTCCGGCAACAAGACCGAGATGGAGCTAACCGTTTCAGTCATTGAACAGACAGTCACCCGGGAAGAGCTGGATGAGCTGGCGGATGAGATTCTGGCCAAGATTATCACCGAAGATATGACCGTGCTGGAAAAGTCATGGGCGGTTTATCACTATATTAAGCATCACGTTGCTTATACGGGTACATCCGACAAATCAGACTGGATGAGTGAAGCTAAAAGCGGAATTGTCAGAGCGGTGGGTGATTGTTTCACCTATTACTCCATGTCGCATCTGCTGCTGGATAAGATAGGCGTTACGGCATTAAGCATAGAACGGGCATCTTTCGAAGGAGAAGCACGGCATTACTGGCATATGGTGAATTATGGTGAAGGCTGGTACCATTTTGATGCCTGCCCCCATAAATCCAATTTTACTGCGTTCATGCTGACCACCGAAGAGGCAGACGCATTCTCCAAGCGTATTGGAAAGAACGAGTACTATTACCGTTATGACAGAGAAAAATATCCGGAATCTGAAGCAGAGCCTACGGAAGAAATCCTTGCGCTGCGAAGGAAGGAATAAGTAAATAGCCTGACTGCTCATGGGTGCGTGTTGCTGAACATGCACCCTGGCAATGAATAAAATTCCTCGCGCTCGTTTATAACAGCCCTGCCAGGAATGACCAAAAGGGATCCTGGGAATAATATTTTTACCACTTGCATAGAACAGAAAATACCATCACCAAAGGGGGAAAATTTACGAAAGAGTTAGGTGTTATTGGAGGAATGGGCCCGCTGGCAACGGCATACTTCATGGAGCTGGTGGTTCGAATGACCGATGCCGAAGCCGATTGTGAACACATTCCGATGATCATATTCAACAGGCCGGATACACCCGACAGGACAAGCTTTATTGTCGGCAAAAGCGGCAATAGCCCTCTGGAAGCGATCATAAAGGTTGGAAATCAGCTGGCGGATCATCAAGTGGATTATATTGCGATACCCTGTGTCACCGCTTATTTTTTTTACCAGCAGCTTAAGGAGGGGATTGCGGCTCCGGTCATCAATATGATCGAAGAAACAGCCATCTGCCTGAAGCAGGAAGGAATCCAAACGGTTGGCCTGATGGCCACAGATGGAACCATCTCCAGCGGTTTTTTCAGGGAAGGGTTGAAGCATCACGGAATAAGCGTGGTTGAACCTTCCGCGCAAGGCCAAAAGCGTGTAATGGATATCATTTATGGCAGCATAAAGGCTAACCAGCCTGTGAATATGGAAGATTTCAACCTGGTAGAAACAGAATTGCGAAAAAACGGCGCGCAGGCCATCCTTCTTGGGTGTACCGAGCTGTCGATGATTCACAGGGATTTTCCACTTGGCTCCGGCTTTTTGGACAGCATGGAGGTGCTCGCCCGAAAATCCGTATTGCTTTGTGAAGGCCGCTTAAAAAAGGAATACGAACGTCTGGTGAGATGAAAATTGAATCAGTACCGCCGGAAATACAAGATATGCAACCGCATATCCAGCAGAAGAAAAACTGGAAAATCAACACAGGAGTGAACGCGAGAAATGAAAAGACAAACAAATATTCTTGAATATCTTGAGAATATTGTACATCAATATCCTGACAAAGCCTGCTATGCCAATGAGTCGGAAGCACTTTCCTTCCGACAGGTCTATGACAGCGCTCGGGCCATAGGAACTTTCTTGAACCAACAGAGTCTATATAAGAAACCCATTGTGGTTTTTATGAAAAAACACCCGAAAACCATCGTTACCTTTTTGGGCGTGGTTTATTCAGGGAATTATTATGTGCCCATCGATGAAGAGATGCCGGCACACCGCATCGAATTGATCTTTGAAAACCTGAAGCCAGCGGCGATCCTGTGTGACGATTCCACACGGGGCAAGATCGGACAGTTTGGCTATACCGGAAAGGTTTACCCCTACGATGAAATGGTGAATACCCAGCCGGATGAAGCGGCTTTACAGCATATTGCCTCCAGGGCTATCGATACCGATCCGATCTACATCGTGTTTACCTCCGGTTCCACCGGGGTGCCCAAAGGGGTGGTGGCATGTCATCGCTCGGTGATCGATTATATCGAAAGCCTGTCCGAGGTCCTGGCTGTCGACGAAAACACCATATTCGGCAACCAGACCCCGCTTTATGTGGATGCGTCCCTGAAGGAAATCTACCCCACACTGAAGTTTGGCGCCACCGCCGTGATCATTCCAAAGGAGCTGTTCATGTTTCCGCTGAAGCTGGTGGAATTTATGAATGAGAAAAGGATCAACACGGTTTGCTGGGTGGTTCCGGCATTGACAATGATCTCCGGCCTGGGCGTATTTGACAAGGTTATCCCTGAAACCCTGCACACCATTGCATTTGGCAGCGAAGTATTTCCGATGAAGCAGTTTCTGCTGTGGAAAAAGACCATGCCCAATGCCCGGTTTATCAACCTGTACGGGCCCACTGAAGCTACCGGCATGTCCTGTTATTATGAAGTGGACAGGGATTTTTCAGAACAGGAGGTCATCCCCATCGGAAAGCCCTTCAGGAATACCGAAATCCTGCTGCTTGATGATCAAAACCGGGAAGCGGCGCCAGGACAGCCAGGGGAGATCTGTATCCGCGGTACCTCACTGACACTGGGGTATTACAAGGATTTTGCCCGTACTCATGACGCCTTTGTGCAAAACCCGCTGAATGACATGTACCCTGAACAGATCTACCGCACCGGGGATATTGGCAGGTTGAATGAGCGGGGCGAGCTGGTTTTCATGTCCCGCAAGGATTACCAAATCAAGCATATGGGGCATCGCATCGAATTGGGAGAAATTGAAATGGTAATCAACCGCATGAATGGCATCATCAATTCCTGCTGCATTTTTGATGACGAGAAGAAAAAGATTATCCTATGTTATATGGGCAGCCCGGCCAAGGCCGAGGTGGTGCAATATGCCAAGGAAAAGCTGCCCAGATATATGATTCCGAACCTGGTGGATCAGCTGGAGGTCATGCCGCTGACCAATAACGGAAAAATTAACCGGCTGTTGCTGAAGGAAAAATATGTGAAACCGAAGAAGGAGACTGTGTAAAATGGAAGCATTATTGAATATATTGCAGGAGCTGCATCCCGAGGTTGACTTTGAATCCAGTGAAACCCTGATCGACGACAAGGTGCTGGATTCCTTTGATATCATCACGTTGATCTCGGAAATTAATGAAGAGTACGACGTGAGAATTCCGGTGGATGAGATCATCCCGAAGAATTTTAATTCGGCTAAAGCGCTTTATGCTTTGATTGAGCGGCTGCAGGACGAGTAAGGTTGAAGTTGCTATCCTAGGCGTGTGCCTATTATCTCGAGCGTGCCTGGCATCCCGAGTTTGTGCCTATTGTCTCGAGCGCATGCCTGTAATCCTGAGTGTGTGCCTGTAATTCTGAACGTGTGCTTGCAATCTTGAATGTGTACCTGCTGAGCGCGGCGAAGGATCTAATCATCAGGCTGCGGAGAAGTTTCTTCGCATACTCAGAAGTGTTTTCAAACAAGCTTGGTAACTTAGGTCAATAAATTTAAAGGACTGGAATCATATGCTGTTTACCTCATATACCTTCATATTGTTTTTGATAATACTGTTTATCCTATACTACCTGATCCCGAAAAAGCTGCAGTGGTGCCTTCTTCTTGCGGGAAGCCTGGCCTTTTACTGTTATTCCGGCTGGGACAATATGGCCTTTATGGCGGTGACCATTCTGGCAACCTTCTTCTTTTCGAACAAAATTGGGCAACTGCACGAGGAACAGGCAGTATATCTGAAAGAAAACAAAGCAACACTGTCAAAGGAAGAAAAGAAAGCATACAAGGAACAAATTAAGAAAAGACAAAAGAAGCTGCTGCTGTTATGCCTTGGGATCGATCTGGGCATTCTTGTGGTGCTGAAATATACAAATTTCGCGATTTTCAACATCAATTCGGTACTCCGGCTGTTTCAAGCTGGTGAATTATCCTTTTTGGATCTGATGCTGCCCATGGGCATCTCCTTTTATACCTTTCAGACCGTAGGGTATCTGGTGGATGTGTACCGCGGGAAATATGAGCCCCAGAAAAACCTGGCCAAGCTGGCCCTCCTCGTATCCTTCTTTCCGCAATTGATCCAGGGTCCCATCAGCCGTTATGATGATTTAAGCCAAACCCTGTATCAAGAGCATTCCTTTGACGGGCGCAGCATTTCCTTCGGCTTGCAACGCATTCTTTGGGGCTTCTTTAAAAAGCTGGTCATTGCCGACCGCATCTTAGTGGCGGTGAATGTCATCACGAAGGATCCTGAGAATTATCAGGGCATTTTTGTCCTGGTGGGGATGCTCTTTTATGCCGTACAGCTTTATGCCGACTTTACCGGCGGGATCGATATTACCATCGGTATCGCCCAGGTGTTTGGCATCAGGCTGCAGGAAAACTTCCAGCGGCCGTTCTTTTCAAAGTCCATCACCGAATACTGGAGAAGATGGCACATCACCATGGGCACATGGTTCAGGGATTATGTGTTTTATCCCATCTCCATCAGCACACCCATGCTAAACCTTTCCAAAAACAGCAGGGCGAAGCTGGGGGACAAGATAGGAAAGAGAGTGCCCGTCTATCTTTCCACCATTACGGTGTGGTTTGCCACCGGTATCTGGCATGGTGCCAGCTGGAACTTTATTGTGTGGGGGCTGATGAACTGCCTGGTGATTATCATTTCACAGGAATGCGAACCTCTGTACGAGAGGTTTCACGCAAGGTTTAATGTTCGGAAAAGCTTCCTGTTCCGCATGTTTCAGGTCGTGCGGACCTTCCTTTTAATGTGTTCGCTGCGAATCCTGGATTGCTACCGGGATGTGGGAGTAAGCTTCAAGATGTTTGGAACCCTGTTTACAAAGTGGAATTTCAGGGAGGTCTTCAATGGAGCATTGCTCCAGCTGGGTTTGCAGCGTGCTGATTACCTTGTTCTGCTGCTGGGGGTTTTGGCGATGATCGCCTTCAGTTTGCTGCAAAGAAGCGGAAGCCTCAGGGAAAAACTGGCGGAAAGACATGGGCTGGTACGTTATGCGGTATATATCATTTTGCTGATAGCGGTGATCACCTTTGGGGCATATGGCATCGGTTACGACAGTAATCAGTTTATTTACAACCAGTTTTAGTCACTTACTGCTGTCAGGAATTTGATGTAATGCAGCTGTAAGCTTCCGACACTTGGTTGTGGGCTCAGCCCACTTAAGTCATCAGAAAGAAGAGGACCATGAAAAAAAGAAAAATCATTCAGGTGGCCGCGGCGGTCACCATAACCATCATATTGTTAAGCTTTCTTGAAAGGCTCCTGATGCCCAAATACATGACGGAGATCCTTGAAGGCACTCTGATTTCCGAGTATTATCAGGAAGAGAACAAGAACCACGATGTGATCTTTATCGGGGATTGTGAGGTTTATGAAAACTTCTCACCGGTAACGCTGTGGGAACAATACGGCATCACCAGTTTTATCCGTGGCAGCGCACAGCAGCTGATCTGGCATTCCTATTACCTGCTGGAGGAAACGCTTCGCTATGAAAAACCCAAGGTGGTTGTGTTCAATGTTCTTTCAATGAAATATGACGAACCACAAAAGGAAGCCTACAACCGCATGGCATTGGATGCCATGCCGCTGTCTCTTTCAAAGCTGAAGGCCATTCGGGCTTCGATGATGGAGGATGAAGAGTTTATCACATATTTATTTCCGATCCTGCGTTACCATTCCAGATGGAGCGAATTAAAGGGAGAGGATTTTGAATACCTTTTGAAGAAGGAACAGATTTCCCATAACGGTTATTTGATGCGTGTGGATTCAAAGCCCATGACAAATCTGCCACAGGCGAAGAAGCTGGCCAATTACCAGTTTAGTGATGTCTGCTATGATTACCTTGATAAAATGACAGCTCTGTGTAAAGATAATGGCATAGAGCTTGTTCTAATAAAGGCGCCCACCCTTTATCCCCATTGGTATGAGCAATGGGACGACCAAATACGGGAATATGCGAAAGAAAATGCTCTTTCCTATATGAACTTTTTAGATTATACTGATGAAATCGGCATTGACTTTAGCCGTGATACCTATGACGCCGGGCTGCACCTGAACCTTTCAGGCGCTGAAAAGATGTCGGTGTATTTTGGAAAAATCCTGACGGAACGCTTCGCGTTGGAGGATCACCGCAGCAATGCCGCTTTGAAGGAACAATGGAGTGACAAAATTGCCTTATATTACCATACGATGGATAACCAATACGCCGAACTGGAATCGCTTGGGTATATCAAGGCATTCAACACCAGGAGGAATGAGGATTAAAATGAAGAAAAATGTGATTGTGATTATCGTTGTTGCACTTTTATTGGTTGCAGGAGTTGCTGCCATTTTACTGCTCAACGGAGGAAACAGAGATGTTTCCGGAAATAATAACAACCCGCAGCCGCAAACGGGTAATGAAAAAGAAGATTTGGGCTACTTTTTTGAGTATAAAGGCGTTCAGATAACCATTGAAGCTCCATCCGCCCCGGTTCTTAAAGCTTTGGGCGAACCCATGAACTATTTTGAGGCCCCAAGCTGTGCCTTTGAAGGGATGGATAAAATCTATACCTACAGTGGTTTTGAATTTCAAACCTATACCAAAGAGGATAAAGACTATATTTCATCCATCTATTTCCTCGATGACAGTATTACAACGCCAGAGGGCATAGGTCTGAACGCCACCCTGGAGGATATTACAAAGGCATATGGCACGGATTATCAGCAATCCTTCAGCCAGTACACCTATACCAAAGGTAAATGCAACCTCAGCTTCATTCTGGAAAACAATGAAGTGGTTTCGGTGCAATATGCCTCTGTTGATTTCGTTGGAAGTGAGCAAGAGTAAAACGCCGGGTGTTACTCAGTAAAATCATGAAACAATTAATAATACGGGAGGATACCCTGGGGCATCCTCCCGTATTTTTGTTTGAAATAACTATCTCCGACATCCATGAAACACATTTCCCTGCATGATAAAAGGACACGGATTATACTGAACCCTTTCAGATGAAACACAGCTGCAGAGCATTGTCCGCTGTTTAGTTTTCAGGTTGACTGTTGTCACCCTCTTCCAGGGTTTTTTGAATTTCTTTGATTTTTTGAAGGTTCTCAAGGTAATCTTCCTTCAGAATATGTTTATTCTTATAGAACTCTTCCAACTCGTATTCAAAAGCGTTCAATGCTTTTTTCACAGTTTCAAACTTCTCGGTGTATTCGTTTGTAATCGCGGTAAGCTGATCTTCCTGATCTTTCATCAGTTGCTCGATTTCATCCTGGTGCTCTGTTTTCAGGCTGCTGATCAGGGCCTCCAGCTCGTAAAGCCGCCCCAGCTGCTTATTGAGATCCATGGTCTTTTTGAAGAAGTACAGGTTTGAGATCACCAGTGCTACAATGATAAGGACACTTATAATGACGCCAATATGGTTCTTTTTCATCGCTCAAACTCCTTGTAAACCGGGTTTATCAAACATGGCAGGTCACACAGATGTGCTCAATTTCCGACTTGGGGAGATGGAGTGGATGCTGGAAAACGCAAGCTCTGTGTTGTTTAGTCTATTGTATCAATTCAGGTGAGGTTTTTCTACAGTTTTCGCAAACTTTTGTAATCTGCCATCTGTTGGTGTGTAACTGGTTAGAGTAGAAGAGGGTGGCAATCCACGTAAAATAGTACAATGATATCAACCTTATCAACCACAACAATGTGTCAACACCGGACGAAAATTGACTATATGGAAGTGCGGACATCATAGCAACAGAAGCAATTGCTATGCAATTGCAACACACGCGGGTGCATGGGCGAGTGGCAAGCAAAGCTTGCGACCAGCCCCGGATGCATGGGCGACTAAATGTTAATTTTGTCCAAAATTGCGTTTGCCTGTGGCTCGAATTATTTGATATAATGAAAGCAAGTTCCTATTGGATTTGCTGAATAATAAAACTGCTGCGGTGCCTAACGAACTCATGAAGCCTGTTCCCGTCCGTCAAAGTAACGAACAAAATTCTTATGGCACAGAAAAAAATGAAGCCTGGAGGAATTGGAAGATGAAGAAAAAGAATATCTACATACTGGTTTTATTGGTTTTTTCCTTATTATTCTCCCATAATGTAAAGGCTGAGGAAGGTTTCCGCTTTGGTTATGAAGCATACAATTTGAACAATATGGGACTATACAATGGAATAAGCACAGAAAATTTCGAACCGGATCTGCGTTCCACAGTGAATCGGGAAACCGCAATAGTAATGGTGATGCGGATATTTGGCCTGGAGGATGATGCAATCAGCCTCGATGCACAGGAAGCAGAAAAATACCTTGATTTTTATGTGGATAAACATGAGGTTTCTGTATGGGCGTATAAACATATGGCTTTTGCGGTGAAAAACGGTACTATTAAAGGAACTTCTTTGAACACCTTAAGCCCAAAAACTGAAATAGACGGTAAAATGTTTGCTTCTATCATACTAAGGCTGTTGGGAGAAGTTACACCGGCGGATTCATATCAAAAAGGAATTGATATTCTCTCAGACAAGGGAATTGTTTCGCGAAAAGATGTGGATTATTTCAAAAAGTGTCCTTTTACAAAAGATCAGATAGTTGGGATGACCTATTCTGCGCTTTTTGCACCATTCAGCAACAGTAATGAAACATTATTGGACAAGCTTGTTCATGAAGGAATAATACCAACCGAAGATGTGATACTCAAAAGAAAAGTGAAGCAAATCATTCAGGAAATCATAACACCAAATATGACAATACTCGAAAAGGAATATGCAATATATAATTATGTAATAAATAATGTAATGTATGACTATTCCTTTAAAAAGAATACCGATTATCATGCCTTGGTTGAAGGTGTATCGGTTTGCCAGGGATATGCTTTGGCCACAAAACTATTATTCGATGAAGCTGGGTTCGAATCGCGTGTGATTTTTAGTACAGACCATGCATGGAATCTGGTGAAGATTGGTGATTCATATTACCATTTAGACTCTACAGGCAGAAAGTTTAATAAAAATGATGATTATGTAGGTTCCTATCAGAACTGGAATAAATCCAGTTATCCGGAGTGCAACGGTACAAATGCTGCTCCCTTGGGCTTTTTGTTTGTTAAAGGAGATTATTACTATTACGATAATTTTCTAACAACAGACTCAGCTCAGTTAACTTTATTCAGAAAAAGGCTGGGTGGCCCGGAAGAAGAGGTTTGTAAGCTTGAACCCGAGGGATGGGTAATTCGTAATGTGGATGACTGGGTATATTACGCCACCAGAAGCAATGGAGAAATATACAGAAAAAATATAAATGATACTGAACATCATGAAACAATAAAGTATAAAAATATTTTTTTGGAAGATTTTATTGTGGTCGATGGGTGGATATATATCAGCAATACAAAAAACCTGGTTCGTCTGAATATAGATATCAATGAACAATACAGTATGCTGGTTCTTGATGATAAGGATTTAGGGGATTCCAAAGCAGGAGAGGAATATACCTCCCTGGGAAAAGTAATAGCAGCAAAAGATGGCTTACGTTTCTTAATCACAACCAATCGGGTAATGGATGAAGGGAACGCTGTTTCGATCAAATATGATTATTATCGAATGAATTACGATGGTACGGAACAAACCTTGTTATATTCTCAAAAAGTAGAAGAAAGCTCATGAAGAATAATGGTACAACATGGTACCTATTATAACAACGGAAGCGATTGCTTGCAATCGCTTCCGTTGTTATATCGAGGCGGGAGATATGCTCGCCGCCTGATTAAGGTAATCGGTACCCGCCACTACACGTTTTTCAGCCCTTGGCTGAAAATACGTTAAGAGGTGGGGCGGGGGCACATCGGGCCTCGTTATATTGCTTTACAAACGGTTGTATGTTTTTTACTTATGCCAGCGGAAAACAAGCTCCGTGTTGTTGCACAAATAGTCCGTACGGTGAAACCGTATGCATTAAGTCTGATTTGTCTTGCGCTTAAACCTTAGACATTAAGAAAGGCTTAAGTTGAAATATGTTGGCTTAGTTGGCAGATGATTTCCTCGATGGCCTCTTTTGCAGTATGCAGCGTAGTCAGCAGGCTGTCGGTAAAACACAGATAACCTCTTTCGGCATCGAGTTCAGGGTTGTCGAGGGCTTCCAGAAGCCCATCGGCAGCACCGGACTCAAGCTTTTGCATTGCGCGCAGGATGGCCATATTGCTGTAATTGGAGCGTCTGAGTACTCGGATAACCCGAAGCTTGTTAATTTCCTCAATGCCATACTCGCGGTAACCATTTAGGGGGTTGCGGGGGATATGAATGAGGTTGTTGCGTTCTCAATCACGCAGCGTATCAAAGGCAAGTGTGGATTTCCCCGAACCTGAAACGCCCGCAAGGACGATGAGTTTGTTTTTTGGGATCTTCAGGGACAAATTTTTCAGATTGTTTTCCCTTGCTCCAACGATTTCAATAAAGTCATTCATAAAAACCCTCCATGTTTTTTCCATTCATCTGTGCTACTATTCTACAACAATCGATAACCCCGGTGTTATAGTGGAGGGTTTCGAAAAAATCACTTTCCTGGCTTGGAATTTGTGTGAATAGTAACGGTTTTGATTCACATTTCTTCATCATTTTACAAAAAGACTGGCAGAACTCTTTTTTTTCGGTTAAAATAACAACATAAGCAGGAAAGATATCCGCAAGGATACCTCCGGTGGGGGAAAGCAGAGGCCTGATGAACGGTTCGTTCGACTGTGGAGGTGGTTGGCCTCGTGTTCACTCCTGTGCCATGTTATGGCTTCAAATGCCTCTCTTTCCTGCTTCTTTCTTGTCTTTATCCCGAACCTGCCACCATATAAGAGATGCGCCAGCGAGGTTTTCATGGACACAGCAGTGATACAAAAAATAATGGATCACGAATTATGGACGGACTACCTGGAAGAGTTCAAGCAAAAAAACCCCAGAAAGAAAGAAGAGATAGCCTGCTATGAGCAGATCCTTTCTTCGGGCCGATATCAAAGCCTTGCATCCTCTGTATTGAATAAAAGGTACCGTTTCAATCCGCCGAAAGAAATAAAAATCTCTAAAATGAAAACCGGGAAAAAACGAACGGTATATATTCATCAGCCAGAAGAGAAGCTGGTGTTAAGAATTGTCAACAAACTGCTGCAAACACAGCCGCTTTATTCTGAAAACCTGTGCTTTTCCTTTCATCCGGGCGGGGGTGCCGCGGCGGCATACAGAAAGCTGCTCTCGGACAGAAAGCTTCATGAAAAATGCTGTGTGAAGCTGGATGTTCATAATTATTTTAATAGCATTGATGTACCGGCGATGATGCAAATGCTTACAGAAAAGCTAGACACAGCAAGCCCGGAGTACAGCCTTGTAAAAAACCTGTTGGAGGATCAGCGGATCCTTCGGGGTGATGCACCTGCGACTGCTGCGAAAAAAGGGGTAATGGCAGGGAACCCGCTGGCCCCATTACTTGCAAACATCTATCTTTCAGACATTGACGAAGCCTTCATGCTCGAAGGCATCACCTATGCACGATACTCCGACGATATTGTTTTTTTCGTGGAGGAAGAGCAGGTTGAAGCAAAAATGACCTGGCTGAAACAGATGCTTTTCGCAAAAGGGTTGAGCATCAATCCAGAAAAAACAATTATCCGCATGAAGGGACAATCCTGGGAGTTCCTCGGTCTGTGTCGTGACAAAACAGAGATTACACTGGCACATGGAACCATCCAAAAGCTGAAGGCCAAGGTATACCGCCTTGCGAAGAAAATGCGGCGAAAAATTGTAAAGGGATATTTAGAGCCTTTGGACGCGGCAAAAGAGATGATTTACCTTTTGAACCGAAAGCTGTTTGGCAGGGAAGACGAGCAAACCCGTTTTTACTGGTCCAGGTGGTTTTTCCCGGTGATGACCGGCTCCAAACACCTCCGGCAATTGGATGGTTATATTCAGGAAAAGCTGCGTTTTGTTGTAACCGGCAAATATAACAGGATGAATTTCAGAAAGGTTCCATATACGCTACTCAAAGAGCTGGGATACCGCTCGCTGGTATCCGAGTTTTATCGCTTCAAACGGATTCAAAATCAATCCGATTCTGTTCCCAACTGAAGGGCCTTGATGCAGGCCCTTTATCCCAACCACAGTGCCTTCTGCGAGCATCAGGAAAGCACGCTGAGCTTTTCTATTTTCCAAACAGCCGATAAAAAATCTTCTTGATTAGGGATTCTTTCTTTGTTGCTGTTTCCTGCTTTTGGTCCGCTGCACGCGTATTGACATGCCCGTGTGCCGGGCTTGCAGAGTTTGACTGCTTTCTATACGAAGCCCGGTCCGAACCTGTGCGTGTTCCACCCTGAGCGTAAGGTTTCCTGTCCTTGGTGCCAGCCTGCTGGCGGTTATGAGTGTCATTTGCACGGAACTGGCTTGCCTGTGGGGTGTTTTGTCTGCGGGAACAGTCGGATTGTGTATTCGATGTTTCGGACATCTGTTTTCCGGAATATACTGGTGTGGAAGCCCCGACCCGACGGGTGCGGCGATTATCTGTTGATTGTGCATTTCCGGAGCTTGGGCTGTTTTGGCGTTCGGATGAAGCCGCAACGGACACCCGGGATGGCTGCCTGCAGGTTTGACCGACCTGACTGCGGTTTTCAGCGTTGTTCAGAGTGGACCCTGTGCCCTCCCGGTGGGAATCAGTACCCTGTCTGTGTGTGTAATTGGACATTATGCGCATGTCAGCGGTTTGCTTGCCTGCTTCTGCTTGTAGGTATGGCCTGCCGGGATCTGAATTCCTGCTTCTGTCGGAACTTGAATTCCTGTCCGCATTTCTGCCAACTCTGGCGGGCAGAGGAGCATCCTGGTTCTGTTCTCGTGCCGGAACCCGATTGCGGGAAGCGTTATAACCGGAGCGTGTTCTTCCCTGTCCATCAGCTGGCTGGTTTTGAGAAGCATCACGGTTCTTGTTGTCAGTTCTGCGTCCGGAGGGTTGTCCTGCTCCCGAACCATTCGTTCTTTGCCGCCCGGATGGCCTTCTTTGCCGGTTTTCCCCCGAATCGTTTTGTGTATTTACCGCAGGCCTGGTTTTCAGTTTATTTGCCTGAAGCCATTGTTCCGCCTGCGACATTCGTTGATTAAAGACTTCCTCTGTTGGCAGTTGTGCCTCTTCAATCAAGGCACCGATATGTTCTTCGATTTCATACAAGGTCATTAAATCATCACCGGTTACCAGGCTGATGGCACGCCCGCCGTTACCAGCCCTTCCTGTACGGCCTATCCGATGAATATAACTGTCCTTTTCGATGGGGATGTCATAATTGAATACCAGGGATAAATCATCAATATGAATGCCCCGGGCCGCCACATCGGTGGCCACGAGAATGTGAAATTCCCCCTGCTTGAACTGCTCCATGGTCTTCATGCGTGTGCTTTGGGCGATATCTCCATGCAGTGCATGGGATGCGTAACCCTTTCTGGTGAGGAAGCTGTGAACCTGATCCACCGCAATGCGGGTATTGCAAAAAATGATGCAGCTTTCAGGCTGTTCAGTGATCAGCAGCCTGTTCAGCTGGGTTCTCTTCTCGTTATGGTTCACGCGATAATATACCTGCTCAATGGCATCCACTGTCTTTGTCTGGGATTCTATTTCAATGGTAACGGGGTTTCGCATATAATCGGTACAGATCCGCTTGACCTCCGGAGGAATGGTGGCTGAGAACAGCAATGTGATCCTGTTTTTGGGCAGGGTCCAGATTATTTTCAGAACCTGCCCGATAAAGCCCATGTCCAGCATCCTGTCGGCTTCGTCCAACACCAGAAAGCTGATGTTACGGGTATTCAGAGTCCCGTGCTGAATATGATCATACACCCTTCCGGGCGTTCCGGTGACAACAGACACTCCTTTTTTTAAAGCCTGTATTTCAACATTCATGCTGTGCTGCCCATATACGGCGGTGGTTTGATGATCGAGGTGGGCGGACATTTTCTTCAGATCGCTGTCCACCTGGACGGCGAGCTCCCGGGTGGGGGTCAGGATCAAACCTTGAGGCCCGGGTTTGCCGGGTTCTATCAACTGAAGGATGGATACACCGAATACGGCGGTTTTCCCGCTGCCGGTCTTGGACATGACGATCAGATCTTCACGGTTGAGAATATGGGGGATGGCTCTTTCCTGTACGGGTGTGGGTTCGCTGAAACCCATCTCTTCCAGCGCTTTCAGGATGGATGGGGTTATACCTAGTTCAACAAAGCTTTTCATACTTTTCTTCTTTCATCTGTAGATTGTTTCAATTATAACAAAAGAGTCAATGCGAAGCAAATACTTCGCGGCATTTCAGCTGCAATACGAATTATTCATATTCAAAGGCATGTGCTTTACCCTGAGCAAGGCGATGTATTACAGAACGATGTGATGTCATCCTCAACGATGTGAAGGATCCCGCATTACTCCTGAAAAGATCCTTCGCTGCGCTCAGGATGACTTCGCTGGGCAAGGATGACAGACCGTGCCTGCTTCGATGAATCGATACTGTTCTTACGAATATGTCTTCCTTTGAATAATAACGATAAAAACTGCCAATACGTTATAACAACGGAAGCGATTGCTTGCAATCGCAACACACTGTTATATTGAGGCGGGAGATATGCTCGCCACCTGATTAAGGTAATCGGTACCCGCCACCACACGTTTTTCAGCCCTTAGCTGAAAATACGTTAAGAGGTGAGGGACATCGGGCCTCGTTATAAACAGTGGTTGTTGACATATATTAACCAGTGCTGTAAAGTGAAAATAGAAAAAAGAAGACATGTTCAAGATTTAAAAGGGGGTAGAGTATAAATGAAAAGGAAAGTGCTTATTTTAGTCA
>JAAYJG010000367.1 GCA_012523055.1 Ruminiclostridium sp.
AAAGCCAATAATGACTATTGCATATTTGCAAAATATAACATACAATGAGCATATACTACAAAAGTTTCCAAAAGCAACCTTCATAAAGATATCTAATGAACCGAAGAGGGAAGTATGGATCAATATGAAGTAAATGCTCATATAAGCAAAATGCATTCTATGCTCGCAAAACGTAACAGCGATGGGAAGGAAGAAACGATTATCGAGCATATGAGTTGTTCTGCCAACATTGCCATTTCACAATATGACAGACTGCCTCAGGGAGTGAAGAATTTATTACCTTCCCGGCAGCTTTGTGTTTTTCTTGCAGCGGCACATGATTTGGGAAAAGCCAGTCCAGTCTTTCAACTGCATATTAAAGAGAAAAAAGGACGTAATGAACCACGTCATTGGATGATTTCATACAAGATATTACATGATAAAGGATTTCATAAAAGTATTTGCGAAATAGTTGCTGCACATCATGGCACTCCGCCAGATAATTCCATCTTGAACAAACTTAAAAAGGGCTCATATGACTCAGAATGCGGGTTCGACTCACCAGTATACACTTACGCTCATACAAAACTGTTGGAATATGCCTTGAAACTTTCAGAACTGGATTCTTCAGAGTTTGGAACAGAACTGACGAAATCACAGCAAATGCTTTTAGCGGGATTTATCATATTATGCGACTGGCAAGCGAGCAGTGAAGAAAAGCCTGAAATACCAGAGCCCCCATTTTTTACAGATCCAGACTGTGAAACACTTTTTAAAGAGCGGTTTCAATACGAACCACGTCCCGTCCAGTCTGCGATAATTAATATCTTTACCAGTTGCAATAAACCAGGTTTATTAATCATTGAAGCTCCAATGGGAGAGGGGAAGACGGAAGCCGCACTTGCAGCAGCGGAATTAATGGCAGTGCGTTCACAACGGAGCGGGGTTTTCTTTGCGTTACCTACGCAGGCTACATCTAATGCAATGTTTTCGCGTATACGTAAATGGATAGGCTCACTAGGATTTGATGATGTACACACTATTGACCTTCTCCATGGTAAAAAACAGACTAACGCAGAATTTCGTGATCTGGCGATTTATGGTGATGAGAACAACAATGTTCTTGTGCATAGCTGGCTCAAAGGTCGTAAAAAAGCAATGTTTGCCGATTTTTTAATTGGAACCATCGACCATTTGTTAATGGCGGCTCTGAAACAAAAGCATGTTATGTTGCGGCATTTAGCGTTATCGAGTAAAGTCATAATCATTGACGAGTGCCATGCTTATGATGCTTATATGGATGTATATCTATGCAGAGTACTGCAATGGTTGGGTGAATACTCCATACCGGTTATTATTCTTTCAGCAACTTTAACTTCTCAAAAGCGACGAGAGTTGGCTAATGCTTACCTTGGCATAACGGAAGAAATTGGCACGATGCAGCAGTCTGTATCAGCATACCCTCTAATTACATATACAGATTGTAAAGACGTACATGAAGTATTAGTCTCTGGCAGCAGGAGGAGTATTGAGGTTAAAACACAGCAAATAACTGATGAGGAAATAAGAGATATACTTGAAGAAAAACTCTCTGATGGCGGGTATGTGGGTATCATCGTTAACACAGTAAAAAGAGCTCAGGAAATCTATAATAACCTCAAATTGAGTGATAAGAAAGTAATGCTTTTACATTCGCGTTTTATGGCGAAAGACAGGGCAGAGCTGGAACAGCAATTATTAAGCGTGATGAAGACTCAGGGAAAAAGGGAGAAAAGCTTGATTGTTGTCGGTACACAAGTATTGGAGCAATCTCTTGACATAGACTTTGACTTGATGATTACAGACCTTTGCCCAATAGATTTGCTTATTCAGAGAATGGGCAGACTCCACAGACATCAGCGTCCTCGTCCTTCAAAGCTAAGGACTGCTATGTGTTATATCACAAATCACAGTGGTTCAGAAGCAGTATACGGTAAATATTTGCTTGAGCGGACTATACAGTTATTACCTGGCATGGTGAATTTGCCAAATGACATATCACCTTTGGTTAATTCTGTATATGACGGTTCAGATGCACCAGGAAAGCAGGATTACGATGATATGATAGCTGACAAACAAAGCCGTGCCAGAGCATTTCGCCTTTCAGAACCCAACAGAGGCAAACCTTCTATAGCTGGTTTATTGGAGCATTCTGTCAGTGACTCAGACAAAGCTGCCGAGGCTTCAGTTCGCGATTGTGATGATTCTCTTGAGATGGTAATTATTTCTGAGCAAGAGCGTGCTAATGGAATTAGTCTTAGTGAATTTGAAGCCATGGAGCGCAGTGTTCGACTACCGTTTTTCTTTAAGTCTGATGCTATTAAAGAACTCGAGAAAAACTACAAAGACGATTTTGGAAACCTATATCTTGTTCTTGGTGAAGCTGACAAAGCTAAATTGTGCGGTTATGAGTTAGTTTACACTAGGGAGAAAGGATTGGAATATGAGAAAATTCAATCTTCTTGAAGAAAGTTGGATCATTGTTCTGGACAAGCAGGGTAAAATGCGTGAATTATCATTATTGGACGTGTTTCGGAATTCCAACGATATTGTTGGTTTAGCAAATGAGCTGCCAACACTGGATATAGCAATTTTACGCTTATTGCTGGCGATTATGCATTCTGCCCTGGCAAGAGAAGTGCGTGACTACGCTGAAGGCATCAGGATATGGCGTGATTTATGGGAGAATGGTATACCATTCGACAAGGTTTCAGAGTATCTGGAGAAATGGTGGGATCGCTTCTATTTGTTTGATGATAACTATCCGTTTTATCAAATAGCAGCCCTAGATAAAGGTACTGAATATGGCGTCCCAAAACTTTTAGGTATTCTATCGGAAAGTGGGAACAAAGTGCGCCAGTTTCCTCAGAGGAGCGGAAAAGGAAAGTATATCATCACCCACGCTGAAGCTGTGCGTTGGCTGCTATATGTAAACGCATTTGATGATACCTCAGCAAAACCTACGAAAACCAAGGATGGAAGCAAACGGCCTTCAGTTGGTGCGGGGTGGTTAGGTAGATTGGGCCTTGTATACGCGGTAGGAAATACACTTGCGGAAACATTATTATTAAATTTTGTGATTCTCGATGAAGACGGAAACCCTTGGGGTACAGGACAACCGGCTTGGGAACTTGATATACCAAGAGATGGAGAGCGAACTCCCATACCATTTCCGAAGTCGCAGGTGGGGTTATTGACACTACAATCGAGGAGATTACGTTTAAAGTGTGAGAATGATTTGGTTTTAGGTTATACGTTACTTGGCGGAGATTTTTTCCCAAAGGAAAACGCCTTCTGCGAACAAATGACCCTTTGGCGTAAAGATAAGAATGACTATGTGCCGAAACGCCACCTAGCTTCAAAGCAATTATGGAGAGATTTTCAATCCCTTACCTCATACGACAGTGATAGCTGCCACAGACCTGGTATAGTAAGGTGGCTTAATGAGATTGAAGCAAACGATGTATATATTGGTGATCAAATTAAACTAGCCACAGCATTTATAGGTTTTGGTGATAAGGATTTCTTTGTTGATGACACGGGTTCCGATTCAGTCTCTTTTAATGCGAAACTGTTAACGAGTATGGGAGCTGTTTGGGTGCCACGCATATGCGAAGTATTGATCTCGACCGAAGACGCTGTTAAAGCGGTTGGTACACTGGCTGCAGATCTCTCAGAAGCAACTGGCGATAAGCTAGATAAGAACGATAAACCTAGTGCGGCAATGTCCGGTAAGAGAGAAGCAACAAAAGCAGAAGCATATTTCCGACTTGATGAACCGTTCCGAACATGGTTGAGAGATATTGATCCGAAGATTGACAAAATAAACGTTAAGCTAGATCAATGGCGTGAAATATCATATAAGATACTTTCAGAACTTGGTAGAGAGCTTGTTGGACAGATGGGGACTAAGGCATTTATTGGAGCTTTCTCTTCAAGCAATAGTGAGAGGAAGCCAATGAATTCATCCATAGCATACAATAAGTTTATGTCAAAAATCTATAAAATTTTAAAGAAAGGAGAAGTGGAAGACGATGAACAATGATGTTTATACTGTCGTAAAACGGCAAATTGTTCAGATTGTCAATAGTAATAGCCCATTGGGGCGAGCTACCTTGGCGAAGCTCAGGCGCGGCGCTGGAAAGTCCCCTGGCAGCATTCCTGACATATGGGGAATTACAGTTGGTGCCTTACCTGAAAATGCCGGAAACTTTGCAGAACAGGCTGTACACGTTGCACTTACACTATTTGCCGTTCACCGACAGGGTACAGAGATTAGCGGACAGAATGGTGGTACCTTGGGCGCAGCTGTTTCTAAACTAAAAAGCGGTGATAATGACGAAGCGTTGACACGCCGTTTCAACTCAACGGTGACAGCGGCAACAATTACTGAATTGTCTGTTCATTTACGTTCGTTGGTGCAGTTGTTACGAGCAAAACAAGTCGATATGGACTACCCTAGACTTGCAAAAGAACTGTACGATTGGCAGTTTGACTCGGAGAACACACGCCTAAGGTGGGGCAGGGATTACTGGAGATTGAAAAATATTATAAATCAAGAGGAGGAATCAGACGATGAACAATAAATTGTATGTGGATTTCCATATTATCCAGACGGTACCACCGTCATGTATCAATCGTGATGATACCAACAGCCCTAAAACAGCAGTATACGGTGGTGCCCGTCGGGCCCGCATATCGAGCCAGGCGTGGAAAAAAGCGACACGCGATATGTTCAGGGAAAAGGGGATGCGTACGAAGAAGATTCAAAAGATTGTCGCAGAAAGTATTGTTTCCCTAAGACCCCAAACTACAATGGAAGATGCGTATAAGCAGGCTGAAAAAATAATTAAGGCTGCCAACATCTCACTGAATGAAAAAACGGGTGAGACCGGTGCTCTTTTCTTTATCAGCCCAAAACAGGCACATGAACTTGCATTGTTAGCGGTTAATGACAACTTTGACAAAAAGACTGCCCAAGCCGCATTGAATTCAAATCCGACAATCGACATTGCCCTATTCGGAAGAATGGTCGCAGATGATCCAACACTTAATACTGATGCTTGCTGCCAGGTTGCTCATGCCATCTCGACACATAGAACAGAAACGGAGTTTGACTTTTTCACTGCTATTGATGACTGCTCACCAGGTGATAACGCCGGTGCCGGGATGATCGGCACTGTTGAGTTTAATTCTTCAACACTGTATCGTTATGCTACTATTGCTGTCCACGACTTGAAAGTACAATTAGGAAACAAGGATGTTGCAGCTGATGCAGTCAAGGAGTTTGCAGAGGCATTTATTAGATCAATGCCTACGGGGAAACAGAATACATTCGCAAATCGTACGTTGCCAGATTTCGTTCTTGTCACTATTCGACCAGACCAACCTGTAAACCTTGTTGGTGCATTTGAGAATGCGGTTAAAGGTAGTAGCGGATATGTTGAACAATCAATAGAAAGGCTTACCACTTATGCAGAAACAGTGTATAAAAATTTCAGCGGTAATCCTAAGCAATCATATATTATAGGTAACGGGCTTAATCTGAAGGGACTTCTGGAAAAGCTGAGAGAGGATGTGCGAAATGACCTTACTGATTAGGCTTGCCGCACCATTGCAAGCATGGGGCTCGGACAGTAAGTTTAACACTCGGCGCACAGAACGTGAGCCCACGAAAAGTGGTGTCATAGGTTTGTGTGCATGCGCGTTGGGGCGCAAGAGGACAGATACTATAACCGATCTTGCTGAACTGCGTTATGGTGTCCGTACTGACAAACAGGGCCAGTTGATTACTGACTTTCAAACAGCAAAAAATAGCAAAACATCGTTCCTTAGTTATCGCCACTATTTAGCAGATGCAGTATTTATAGCGGGACTAGAAGGAGATACTGAGTTATTAATGAAAATTAACGCAGCGTTAGGCTCCCCTGTATACCCACTGTTTTTAGGACGAAGGAGTTGTCCCCCTACTTTACCGTTGTCACTTGGTTTAGTTGAGTTACCATTGCTTGATGCACTGAAAGAGGGTGCAAAACCAAATACGAGAATCCTTATCGACTGTGAACAACCCACAAGTATACAAAAGCGGGATTTGCCGTTGTCCTTCTCACAGGAGAATAGAAAGTACATATTCAGAAGTTTGAAGGAGTGTTGGAGTTATGTACATATCACAGATAAAAGTTGATGATTCGTTAAATAGTGCAAAACGAGCTCTTTCTTCACCACATATAATGCACGCTATCATAGAAAATTGCTTTGAAACATCAGAACAGAAATTATGGCGGCTTGACGATGATAAATTGCTGATTGTCAGTACTAAACCGTTATCGGATCTTCATGCAGTACAACAATTGAGCAAGGAATCACCTGTAACGAAAGACTATGAACCTTTTCTTTCTTCTTTAATAAAGGAGAAGGTTTATCGTTTTCGTTTGACTGCAAATCCGGTTCACAGCGTACCAACCGAGCCCGGAAAGCGCGGGAAGGTATTGGCTCATGTGACTATTGATCAGCAGATGGAATGGCTCCAATCCAAATCGGATAAATTAGGGGTTGACTTTAACAAATTTACTATTACCGCCAGTGAATTTACTAAGTTTCGTAGAAATGGCAAAGATGTTACACTAAAACTTACTACATACAATGGCTTTCTTACAGTAAAGGACAATGACCTACTCACCCAAGCTATGATTACCGGTATAGGTCGTGCCAAAGCCTATGGAGCTGGATTGCTCACGTTAATGTCATGAGCATGGACAAACCGTCAATAAAAGAACTGCCTCAGATGAAGGAACGCTTGTCCTTTTTGTATTTGGAACGAAGCGTAATTAACCGTGCCGAAAATGCAATAACGGTTACTGATTTCCGTGGAACCGCACATATTCCCGCAGGGGCGATTAGTGTGATAATGTTGGGACCAGGCACAAAAATTACTCACCGGGCAATGGAACTTATCGGGGATTGTAGCGTAACTGTAATTTGGACAGGTGAACATGGAGTACGTTATTATGCCCATGGTAAACCACTTACACACAGCTCACACTTGTTAATTGCTCAAGCAACACTTGTATCAAATGTTCGCAGCCGTGCGATGGTCGTCCGCAATATGTATGCAATGCGTTTCCCAAATGAAGATATAGGGGAACTAACAATACAGCAACTCCGAGGACGAGAGGGTGTTAGAATCCGAAAGGTATATCGTACAGCTTCAGAAAAAACAGGAATACCATGGCATGGACGAGAATACGACCCGGAGGACTTCGAGAGCAGTGATCCAATAAATAAAGCGCTTAGTGCTGCGCATGCATGCCTTTATGGTGTTGTTCACAGCGTAATCGTTGCAATGGGCTGCTCACCGGGTTTAGGATTTGTGCATACAGGCCATGAACGTTCATTTGTCTATGACATTGCTGACTTGTATAAAGCCGAGATTACTATTCCTGTAGCATTTGAAATTGCTTTAAAATTGGCGGACACAACCAACTCTGATATCGGTTCAGAAACACGTCGCGCAGTTCGCGACTTAATTTCTGATGGCAAAATATTGGAACGGTGCGCACGTGATATTCGAAATCTATTACTTGGCGATAACCGTGGCAATGAGCCCAATTTCAGTGTTGATATCCTTGAACTATGGGACGATAAAGTTGGAACAGTTGAGAGTGGCGTATCCTATGCCAACGAATATAATATGTTGTTCAATCCAGATGCGGATGAAACTGGTGAAGTTGGGAACGGAGCGATATTTGATGATAGTGATTCGACTTGAGAATGCTCCATTTGGGTTACGGGGAGACTTAACGAAATGGCTCTTGGAAATTGATAGTGGAGTATTTGTTGGTCAAGTTAATGCCCGTGTGCGTGATAACCTTTGGAGTCGAATTCTTGAATATGTTAAAAATGGCCGTGCAATTATGGTATACAGCACAAACAATGAGCAGGGTCTGGAATTCAAGGTTCATGGCAGTCAATGGGAACCGATAGATTTTGACGGAATCAAGTTGATGCTACGTCCAAGTCCGTCCCGGCTTAAAATGAAAGAATTACAAGGATATCAATCTGGAGGTTCCAGAGCTGCAAAGCGGCTCATCGCAAAAAGAGCCGCTGCCAAAACAACTCAACAGCATGCTCTGTCTGAAGGAAAAGCGATTGACGAATTCCCTGATAAGTACATTGTCATAGATGTGGAAACTACAGGGTTTAATAATGACATTGACGATATTATTGAACTTGGTGCAGTAAAAGTATATTCAAGTAAAATTGTTGAAGAATTTAGCGTATTGGTTAAATCGTCAAAACCAGTGTCACCAAAAATTAGTGAATTAACAGGAATAACACAGATTATGCTTGACGAAAATGGAGTTGAGTTGGGTGTTGCATTGCGGTCATTTCTGGAGTTTGTTGGGGTGTTACCATGCATTGCACACAACGTATCTTTTGACTATGGATTTATTCGTGCGGCATGTGCACGGTGCAAAATGAAAATTTTTGCTAACAGACAGTTTGATACGTTAACAATATCAAAGAAGCTCATTCCTAATATTCGGGATCGTAAACTGAAAACACTTGCAGAGTACTTTTGTATTGATGAATTGCAATCTCACCGTAGCCTTCATGATTGTCGTCTTACAGTACAAGTATTTGAGCGATTAAAAGAACTTAAGCAAAAAGATGGAGATGGTAGTTAGCATAAGGACAAGAGTTCCTCTTATACTATTATGGATAGGTACATGTTCTGTTCAGACAAAAGAACTGTAAAGCTTTTTTGCTTTACAGAGTACATAAATAGTAAATAATTTCGCATTCATAGGAAGTGAGGTTGCTGAAAAAATAGGGTTCTGATAAGTATGTTCCCCGCAGGCGCGGGGGTGATCC
>JAAYJG010000368.1 GCA_012523055.1 Ruminiclostridium sp.
ATCTGGATGAATTCTGCTACAGGTTCAACCGTAGGTTTTTTGGTTGTGAGTTATTTAACCGTGTTTTGTTTAGCTGTATCACCTCACAAAAAATTATGTATACTGAGTTAACGTCATAATCATTATACTTTTTATTTCAGAGTTAGATTGCTGGTTTCATATAATACAGAAGATGGTGAAACTTTTATACTATCTCCCTGGTCTGAAATTCTGGCCTATGGAATGGGCGGTATATCATTAGAGAAGCCTACAAGCCTTGAAACACCGACCATATCAAACCCTGTGGGAGGTAAGAATCCAGATGGATCACCAAAAATCTCGTATACGATAAGCACACCTAAACAGGTACAGGATGCAAGTAATTACATACAAGCAAGAGACATGAAAAATATTGAGGCACAAAACCAGATAAACATTAATAACACCGGATGGATAAAAGCAGATGCCGGTGCCTGGTGGCTTGGAAGTGAATTTCGCAGTTTTGATGTCCCCATAACCTATGATAATGGAAAAGAAGTTATTATAGACAAATCCTATATTCAAATCAAAACACGCTATGTATATGATGGCGGCAGTAATGTAGGCGCACTTCAATCTGAATGGTCCAATATTATATCGATTAATGCCCCCGCATGGAAGAATGCCAGCACATGGGCAACGGAAGAACTGCAGAAAGCATCTGAACTCGGCCTCATCCCCGACATCCTGAAGGGTGCGGATATGACCAAACCCATTACCCGCGAGGAATTCTGCGAGCTTGCCGTGCTGCTTTACGAAGAAGTAACACAAACCACCGCTACTCCTGCATCACCAAACCCGTTTACCGATGCGACGAATAACCAGATACTCAAAGCGTATGCGTTGGGCATCACGACGGGCACTTCAGCCACGACCTTTTCACCGAAAATGTTGATCAACCGTGAACAGGCCGCCACAATGCTCTTCCGGGCAATCAAGGCTATAGCGCCGAACGCGGATTACAGCGTCAAGGGCGTCAAGGACTTCCCGGATCAAAAAGATATTTCCTCCTGGGCAGTTGACGGGACCAAGTACATGTCAAAGCTCGGCATTATCAAGGGTGATTCGTCCGGCAACTTCATGCCCAAAGCGACTACCTCAGCGCAGACAGCGTCCGGTTACGGCATGGCAACCCGTGAGGCGGCCGTTCTGATGACGGTGCGGACCTACGATGCCATGGAATAATTCAACGGACAATCAGCCGGCGACGGCGCACTTGAGATTTATTTCGGCGAGGATGGAGAAGTCCGGGCTGATTTTGATGGCGATGGAAAGTATGAGATTGCCACTATAGCCATATGAATATTGTTTGAGAGCACCTGTTGAGAAAAAATCAACAGGTGCTTTTTACGCTCCCAAAATGGAAGCCAGACGAAAAAAAGCCAAGAAAAATCGACACTGCTAATATAAACAAAAAGAACCTACATTCATATGTAAGTCCTTTTGCTGGTCGGAGTGACAGGATTTGAACCTGCGACCACTTGACCCCCAGTCAAGTGCGCTACCAAGCTGCGCTACACCCCGACGGCGACAGTTAGTATTATAATGCATATTTGAAAAAACCTCAAGTGCTTTTTGAAAAAAGTTTGTTAACATAATGGCCGCCTCATGCGCGGGTACCTACAGTGAGCCATTCAGATAACTCCGACAACGCAGAGGGAGGATTAAAAGGAAAGCGATTAACCTTTCGCATTCTATGATGATTTCGATAACGCAGAGATACCATACAACCGCAGCTTTTTTGTTTATGTGGTGTTGAACAGGACATGGGATTGAATGACTAAAACCATCGGCTCAAGTGCAATATATACCATGTATGAAAAATATGACCCTTTGTATAGGTAGAATAGCCTGACGACATTCGTGTAGAAATAGCATACTGGAGATTGCTTCAGACTGCAAAGGAAAAAGTATCAAAGAGGAGGATGAGAATGGCAAAACAGATGAAAACAATGGACGGAAACGCGGCTGCGGCATATGCATCATATCTTTTCACCGAAGTAGCCGGAATATTTCCGATAACCCCTTCATCTCCGATGGCTGAACAGGTGGATGAATGGTCGGCCAATGGAAAGAAGAATATGTTTGATCAACCGGTAAAAGTGATAGAAATGCAATCAGAAGCCGGAGCGGCCGGCGTAGTACACGGTTCTCTGGTTGCCGGAGCGTTGACAACAACCTATACCGCTTCTCAGGGGCTGCTGTTAATGATTCCGAATATGTATAAAATTGCCGGTGAACTTCTTCCAGGAGTAATGCATGTATCCGCCCGTGCAATTGCCGCCCACGCGCTGTCCATATTTGGAGATCACCAGGATGTAATGGCATGCCGACAGACAGGCTTTGCCTTACTTGCTTCGTCCAACGTGCAGGAAGCCATGGATCTTGCAGCCGTTGCGCATCTTTGTACGATAAAATCAAAGGTTCCGTTCCTGCATTTCTTTGATGGCTTCAGAACCTCTCATGAACAACAAAAAATTGAAGTATTGGATTATGAAGAACTGAAGAAGCTGGTAGATTACAAGGCTATATCAGAGTTCAGGGAAAGATCGCTGAATCCGGGCCGCCCGATAGTGCGCGGAACAGCCCAAAACCCCGACATCTACTTCCAGGGACGGGAGGTCTCAAACCCATTTTATGAAGCGGTACCCGATATTGTCAACGATTATATGCAGCAAATTAACAAACTGACAAATCGTGAGTATCAGCCTTTCAACTATTATGGCTCTCAGGATGCAGAATATGTCATTGTAGCAATGGGCTCGGTCTGCGACTGTATTGACGAGGTTGTGGATTACCTCAGTACTAAGGGCGAGAAGGTTGGTGCCATCCGGGTGCATCTTTACAGGCCGTTCTCACATGAATACTTTTTAAAGGTCCTTCCGAAATCCGTGAAAAAGATTGCGGTCCTTGACAGGACAAAGGAACCGGGTGCCATGGGTGAACCATTGTATTTGGATATTGTCAATCTGTTTTACCGTGAAAGCGTGAAGCCTGTCATCATTGGCGGCCGGTACGGATTGGGTTCGAAGGATACCAGGCCTTCGCAAATTCTTGCGGTATTCAACAATTTAAAAAAGGATGATCCGAAGAACCGCTTCACGATAGGAATTATGGACGATGTAACCAATACTTCCCTTCCGGAAGAGGAAATGATTGATACAACTCCTGCCGGGACCATCAGCTGCAAGTTCTGGGGTCTGGGCTCGGACGGCACCGTAGGCGCGAACAAATCAGCCATAAAGATCATCGGTGATAAAACAAATCTTTATGCTCAGGGTTATTTTTCCTATGACAGCAAAAAATCGGGCGGATCGACGATTTCACATCTGAGATTCGGTCCGAAACCCATCCGCTCACCATACCTTGTTTACAATGCAGATTACATTGCCTGCCACAATCCCTCCTTCGTGCATCACTTTGATCTTTTAAAAGGACTGAAAAAGAAGGGAACCTTTGTTTTAAACTGTCAGTGGAACAGGGACGAATTGGAGGAGAAGCTTCCTGCTTCGATAAAAAGGTTTGTTACACAAAACGAAATTGATTTTTATATTATCAACGCCATTCAGCTTGCCGGGGAAACGGGTTTAGGCAACCGGATCAACATGATCATGCAAACTGTGTTCTTTAAGCTGGCTAAAATCATTCCGGTGAATGATGCTATCAGTTACTTGAAGGAATCTGTGGAGAAATCCTACGGGAAAAAAGGCCAGAAAGTAGTCGATATGAATAATGCCGCCATTGATAAGGCATTGGAAGCCCTTGTGAAGGTGGAGCCGCCTGAAGCCTGGAAAACCGCTAACGATCAGGAAATGCCCATTAAGGATGAACCGGAGTTTGTAAAGAACATTCAAAGGCCAATGACCAGGCATGAGGGAGATGAGCTTCCGGTCAGTGCCTTCATCGGCATGGAGGATGGCAAATTCCCGGTTGGTACAACGAAATATGAAAAGCGCGGCATTGCGGTGCTGATTCCCGAGTGGCAAATCGACAAATGCATCCAGTGCAATCAGTGCTCATATGTATGTCCCCATGCGGTTATTCGCCCGTATTTGCTGGATGAGGCGGAAGTAAAACGCGTTCCGGACACCTTTAAAACCCTGAAGGCTAAAGGTAAAGACCTGGAGCAATACCAATACCGTATTCAACTGAGCCCGATGGACTGCACGGGATGCAGCAACTGTGCCGACATCTGCCCGGCACCCGGAAAAGCATTGATCATGAAGGATGCTGAAGTGGAAATAGAAAAGGAGTCAGAAAACTGGGAATTCGGTCTAAGCGTTTCAAATAAGGAAGGGGCAGCAGACCCGAAGACACTGAAAGGCAGCCAGTTTGTAACCCCGCTGTTTGAATTTAACGGAGCTTGCCCGGGGTGTGGTGAAACGCCTTATGTAAAGCTTGCAACACAGCTTTTCGGTGATCGCATGGTGATTGCCAATGCAACCGGATGTTCTTCGATCTATGGTGCCAGCGCACCATCCATTCCTTACACCACCAATGCTTTTGGCCGAGGCCCGGCATGGGGGAATTCATTGTTTGAAGACAACGCTGAATATGGTTATGGGATATACCTGGGTACAAAGCAGATCAGGGAGAGGATAGCCGATTTGATGCGGGAGGCCTTGAAATCCGATTTTTCCGACAAAACAAAGGAAGCCTTTCAAAGCTGGTTGAACAGTTTCAATGATGGTGAGAAGTCAAAAGAAGCATCTGCAAGGGTGATGGAAGTACTGGGCGAGCAAGCGGGGAACCCGCTAATGAAAGAGATACTGGATCGCAAGGATTATTTAATCAAGCAGTCCCAATGGATTATCGGCGGTGACGGTTGGGCGTATGATATCGGATATGGCGGGCTGGATCAGGTGATTGCCATGGGAGATGATGTGAACATCCTGGTACTGGATACCGAGGTATATTCGAACACCGGAGGACAGTCTTCAAAATCTACGCCGACCGCTGCAGTCGCTAAGTTTGCCGCAGCCGGTAAAAGGATACGCAAAAAGGATCTGGGCATGATGGCAATGAGCTATGGCTATGTCTATGTTGCGCAAATCGCCATGGGTGCCAATATGAACCAGACCATAAAAGCATTCAACGAAGCTGAAAGTTATCCGGGTCCATCGTTGATCATCGCTTATTCTCCCTGTGTAAATCATGGTATCAAGAGCGGCATGGGAACTTCCATGATGGAAGAAAAGAGAGCCGTTGAGGCCGGATACTGGCATCTGTACAGATATAACCCGCTTCTTCGTGAGCAGGGTAAAAACCCGTTTGTTTTGGATTCCAAAGAACCGTCAAAGGACTTCAGGGATTTCCTGCGCAATGAAGTGCGCTATTCGTCGTTGGCGGCACTGTTCCCGGGAATTGCCGAAGAAATGTATGCTACGGCAGAAAAACATGCCGGGGAAAGATATGAATCATATAAGCGGATGGCTGAAATGCAGTATCAATGAATTCGTTCAGTAAAAGCAGAGACCTCCGCTGGCATAAGCGGAGGTCTCTTGACTTTGATATTATGGGAACAAAGCTTCTGATGGGAATCGGTTCAGAAAACCGCAGCAGCAAATTCGAGATATTTGCCGATTCTCATGGTGGTACGCCTGGGAAAGGGGACAGAGCTTAAAAACCAGAATCGCATGTGAGAAAGGAGTGTTACTTCTGGTTCATATCAACGTATTCCTTGGAATTAATCACGCCTTCTTCTTTTGGCACCAGCACCCTGGAAACCGTTTTGTTTCTTTGAATATCTGCCCATGACGCAGTATCATGCTTTTCAATGGGCTTTTGAAGATATTTCTCTTTTTTTCTGTTATCACTCATAAAAAACCTCCTATTCTGAATGATTCAATGAAACTACCCATGCTAACGAATCGCTGCAGGTGTTTAAAATATTTAGCACGGTTAATGATTGAACCGCCTGTTTCACTTGTTTCAGATCTTAGTATTTTCTGAATTTCTGTTTTTACTCAAAGCTATGGATTTCTTAAGAAAGCCGAGTCTGTGTTAACCTAGCTATCATTAGTTTAAGTGATGCACAGTTGTACTAAAACCGATAAATACTTTGAACTGCGGTTCTTGAATTTCCGCCGCTTCATAAATAAAAGGAGGAATCTTCGTGTTTTAAATGTATTAAAAGAAGGTTCAATTTACATAACTAACATCATTGCTTTCAGGATAAAATAATAGCTGAATTCGAAGAAACATAAAATTAAGATTTGGGGGATAAACGATGAAAAAAAGCAGGATAAAATGGATAGTACTTCTGGGCTTGTTCTTCTTGTTATTAATCTCATGCGGGAAAGGCGGAGATAAGAACGCTCCAGGCCCAACACCTGACAAACCCTCGATTTCATCGGTGCCAACCGAGCAACCCGCCTCTGTTGCAGCACCTTCAAAAAAGCCAACGCCTTCAGTGATGCCCTCACCTACAGCAACACCCGCACCTCCGAAAACGGGAACGAAAAGCAACGTAAAAGTGAAGGGCTTGTATTTGACAGGGTGGACAGCCGGAAGCAAGGAAAAGATGGATGGCTTTCTCAAGCTGGCGGATGAAACCGAAATCAATGCATTTGTGATCGACATTAAGAATGACGATGGTATTGTCAGCTATGCATCCAAGGTATCAGAAGTTGAGAAAAATGAAACCTTTGAAAAAAAATATGACCCCAAAGCGTTGATCAAAACTTTACATGACAAGGGCATTTATGTGATTGGCCGTGTGGTGTGCTTCAGAGATCCGGCTTTCTCAAAAAAGAACCCTGATCGGGCTGTAAAAAATAAGGATGGTGGGTTATGGAAGGAAGAGAAGAAGAATGCTGAAATCACTTGGCTGAATCCATATGACAAGAGGAACTGGACCTATGTGCTGGACATTGCAAAAGAGGCCGCGGGTATGGGGTTTGACGAAATACAGTTTGATTATATCCGATTTCCTTATGGTAACAGGAGCAAAATGGATTTTGGTGCTGAGGGCTTTGTGAAGCATGAGGTCATCAATGAGTTTCTGGCCAGGGCAAGGCAGGAAATGCCCGACAAGACCCTCTCGGCGGACATTTTCGGAATTGTATGCGTCAGTCCCGAAGATACGGAAGACATCGGTCAATACCTTGAATTGATCGGAAAAGACATGGACTATATCTCACCGATGACATACCCCGCGCTTTATGCCAGAGGTCAGATCGTCAACGGTGTTAAATTTCCTAACCCCGATTTGGATCCTTATAATGTGGTTTATCAAACCCTTCTGATGGCTAAAAAGAGAATTTCAAAAGAGGAGGATTACCGGGCAGAGGTGCGTCCTTTCATTCAGGCCTTTTCTGCAAGCTGGCTTGATAAGGGCAGCTGGCAAACCTATGGTGCGAAACAATACAGGCAGCAAATTCAGGCCGTAACAGATGCGGGCTACGATCAGTGGATTCTCTGGGACGCCAACAACCGCTACGATTTCTCAGCCTTTCAAGATAATTTACACTAGGGACAGGTTCCTGTGTAAAACTTATGTAAATGTACTACAGATTTTAAGCCTGAGTACCAGGTCAACGGCGGGGGAGATGTCCCCTTACTGTTTTCCACTCTCAGTATATGGTATGGGAAACGTACCCTTGCCACATAACGTTCCCCATGCCATAGATCGTTTCCTTTGTTCAGGCTACGCCTGCGCATCTTTGGCCTGTTCCCCTTGCGTTGCACACAACAAAAAATTTTTCTTGTAGTTTCGTTCAATCTGCGGTATACTTATAACCAGGTAATAATATCATATGATAATAAAGGCAAACAACTGGTATCAGACTTTCCATAATGGGCCGTTATTCCATCATAGGAGGGGGAAACATGGAAAAAGGAATACGTATCGTAAACAAGGAAGGCAAAAGGGTTGTTGAGGGAATTGGTTATTACGAGCCTGCAAAAATATCCGACTTAAAACAAATTGTCAAAGACAGCGCAAAAAAATACGGAGATGCCAAAGCTTTTCTGTTTAAAGACAAACAAGGGAATATTATCGGAAAAACCTTTCATGATTTTGACCGGGACATTGATGCTCTTGGTACAGCGCTTCATGATATGGGGCTAAAGGGGCTTCGCTTTTCCATCATCGGTGAAAACCGATATGAATGGGGAGTCTGTTATTTGGCTGTTGCCAATGGAACGGGAATTGCCGTACCTCTCGACAAACACCTGCCTGCAAATGAAGTGGAATCATTGATAGAGCGGGGCAAGGTGGACGTCATTTTTTACAGCCCGAATTATCAGGAGATGATAGAATCCATCTCAAAGAAAAACAAACGGCTGAAATACTATGTTTGCATGGAAAACATAGAGAATAAGCCGAATCAGAAATTTCTTTCGCTGCCGGAACTCATTCGTAAGGGGAAAACGCTTCTTGATGCAGGAAACCATTCTTTTGTTGATCAGGAGATTGACAGGAATGGTATGTCCATTCTTCTGTTTACATCAGGCACAACCAGCATGGCAAAAGGGGTTATGCTGTCTCACAGCAATATCGCCAGTAATGTTTCCTCTATAACCTCAATGATTAAAGCAACCCCGGAAGATACGCATTTGTCCCTGCTGCCTTTACACCATACCTTTGAAAACACCGTTGGGTTTCTTTTCATGGTACATGCCGGTGCGAAAATTGCTTATTGCGACGGAATAAAACATATCGCGAAAAACCTCAAGGAATACAATGTTTCATTGCTGGTCGCCGTCCCCGCCGTCATTGAAACCCTCTATAAAAGGCTGATGGATGGTATCCGGAAATCGGGAAAAGAAAAGTTGGTTGGTACGATGATCAAAGTTTCCAATGTGCTTCGAAAGATTGGAATTGATCTGCGCAGAAAGCTGTTTAAAAGCATTTTTGAGCAATTTGCCCCCAACCTTCGCCTGGCTGTATCCGGCGCAGCACCACTGGACCCGGAGGTTGTTATTTGGTTTAAAAGCATAGGATTTAACGTGGTGCAGGGTTATGGCCTTACGGAAACCTCTCCGGTTGTTGCATCCAATAATGATTTCGTGAATGAACCGGGAACCATTGGCCATTCGCTGCAAGGTGTTGAAACGGCCATCCTCGATCCCGATGAGAGTGGAATTGGTGAAATCGTTACGCGAGGCCCCAATGTGATGCTCGGCTATTACGAGGACGAGGCTTCCACAAAAGAGGTGCTCGACGATGCTGGATGGTTCCGAACCGGAGATCTGGGTACGATTGACAAGGAGGGCTTTATCAGAATCACCGGAAGAGCAAAATCGATGATTGTGTTCACGAATGGAAAGAAAGCATTTCCAGAGGAATATGAGTTGCTGCTGAACAATATACCGGGTGTAAAAGACTCCTTTGCCTGGGGCAACACAGCACCGGACGGTGATATTCAGGTTTGTGCCAAGCTCGTATTGGATCAAGAGGTACTTGGGAGCATTCCTGATCAGCAGATCGGCGAAAAACTGAACAGTGCCATCCGGGAAATCAACAAAACGCTGCCCCAGTACAAGATCATCCGCTATTTCATTTTTACAGATACGGATTTGGTAAAAACAACAACCCTGAAGACCAAAAGGAATATTGAACTGGAAAAGGTGTTGGCTGCGGTTAAAAAGTCCGGCACAGACATGAGAAAGCTTTCCGGAAGCCGGGTTGAGTGACGATCTGCTTGGTAAAAACAGAAAACCCAATTACTCATTGAAAATAAAACTCGTTACTGCTCATACCTCCACTCATAAGTTCATAAGTAGCTTCAGAGGTATGTGTTTTATCTGAGCGTAGCGATGTCATCCTGAGCTCAGCGAAGGATCTGGAGTAATGCAAAGATCCTTCACTTCGTTCAGGATGACAGGCTGCGCCTGTTTACCAGTGAACAGTCCTCCATGCCCCAGGTGTCGCCAAACAACACGAAACCTTGGCAGGTTTCACAGGAGTAACTAAAACTCCACTTAACCGGTGGAGTTTCTTCTGTTCATTGAAAGAAAAGGCGTTCATTGTTATAATGGGGACGGAATTACCTTGGTTTCATGGAGGAAGAGTGGATTTTTTCAACTATCTTAAGAAGGATTTACATATCAACCTGAACGAACAACAGGCAGAAGCCGTTGTGGCTTCAGACAGACGAATTTTACTCGAAGCCTGTCCTGGCAGCGGAAAGACAACGACTTTGGTTGCACGCATTGCCTATCAGATTCTGTGCCGTGATGTTGGTGCGTCAAGCATGCTGACGTTGACCTTTAGCCGCGCTTCCGCAAGAGATATGGAAAGAAGGTTTGCTGCCCTGTTTGGCAGTCTGATACCGCAGGCGGTTCACTTTTCCACCATCCACAGCTTTTGCTACCGGTTTCTTTTTTTCTGTCAGAAAAAACGCCTGTTGACCGTACCGGAGCTCATTGAAAAGCAGTATTACAGCGGAAAATCAAAAATATTGCGCCGCCTTTTCTTTGAAATTAATCAGGAATACCCAGCAGAGGACCAAACAGAGCAGCTGTCCAACGAGATCAGTTATGTAAAGAATAAACTGGTTGAGCCCGAGCAGTTAAAATCGGATTTCGAGAATTTCCCTATAATTTTCCGCCGTTATGAAGCGTATAAACAGGAAAAACGACTGATCGATTTTGATGATATGCTGTCCATGACTTATGAACTCCTTCGAAAGAACAAACAGCTTTACAGGGAATACGGTATTTTCCCTCAGGTGCTTGTAGATGAGGCTCAGGACACTTCGCTGCTTCAGCACAGGATTATTGAAGATCTGTCCAGGGAAGGACGCCTGTTCATGGTGGGGGATACCGATCAATCCATCTACGGCTTCCGCGGGGCAGAACCGGACTATATCGTGAACATCCGGGATTTATATCCCGATGCAAAAATTCTGCGGCTGGAAACCAATTATCGATCTACCGGAAAGATTGTTCAGCTTTCCAATCAGTTTATTGGTCAAAATGTATCCAGACATCAGAAAAATATGTCCACCGGCAATGAAGCAGGGGAGATGCCTGCTGTTTTTATCTTGAAAGATATTGAAGAACAGCTTGAAAAGGTGATTCAGCTTGTGGAAGCAGACCCCTGGAAAACAGTTGTACTGTACAGGAACAATCTGTCGGGGCTTCCTGTTGCCTGGGAGTTAATACAAAAGGGGCTTCCGTTTTATATCCGTGAAGACTATTCAAGCTTTTTCAGACATTTTGTTGTTGCCGATGTTTTTGCTTTTTTCAGTTTTGCCGCAAACCCCTGCGATCTAGAAAGCTTCAGTAAAATCTACTACAAGATGGGGGCCGCCCTGTCCAAAAACGATCTGCGAAAAGCGGAGGAGAGCCTGGGCAGTTCATCCGATTTAAAGAAGCACCAGCAAACCGACATTCTCACGCTGCTGTTAAGGCTGAACCACCACAGAAAGCATATAGCCAGTCATCTTGTGCGAATTCGAAAGGGCATGAACAAGATCCTGCGCTCCAATCCCTGGCAGGCACTTGAGGTGATGGAAGAGGAACTGCAATATGGGGAATACCTGAAGCGAAATACGGGATATGTTCATGTGTTTCATACGCTAAAGCACTTCGCCCGAAATACAAAGACCCTGGAAGAGTTTAAGACCCGGCTTCGAACCTTGAAGAACGGCATCGATCATTACTATAACAAAGCCGCCGCTGACGCGGTTCATCTGCTAACGCTGCATGGCAGCAAGGGGTTGGAATTTGATAATGTCATTGTGGTCGATTTGATAGAAGGCTGGTTTCCCGACGAAACCTCTCTGGATGACCTGAAGGCCGGAATCAGAAAGGCCTATGAAGAGGAAGTGCGGTTGTTTTATGTGGGTGTCACACGGGCGAAGAAGAAGGTTTTCCTGCTGTCACCTCAAAAGGTGGAAGGCAGGAAAGTGGCGCAGTCCCGTTTTATTCGGCAGTTTATACAGCCTGAACAATTGGAAGAGTTGGGTGAAGGGCAGATCGTCCACCACACGAAATTCGGAGAGGGCGTTGTGAAGCACTGCGAAGATGGTGTGGCGGAGATCCTTTTTAAGAGATATGGCTACCGCAAGTTATCCATCAGGGTTTGCCTGGAATCAGGATTACTGAAAACTGATTAGGCCTGAACTTATCTTGAAGGATTATGCGTCCAGATTACGCCTTCCGCCTTGAGACTCTACAAATTGTATGATTTTCCCTTCGGTGGTGTTCACTTTTTGATCGAACTCTCTTTTTCGTTCTTCCAAAGGTTGAAAACAATATGGATTTTTTTTCAGGAACTCTCTCAGCTCACTATAGTTCAAAAGTATCATCTCCCTTATTCGCTTTTTATTAATAATATATGAAACAAGCAGTAAAAGGTTCAATCATCTTTTCAAGGGAAATGTGAATTGATGCCGGATAGTCTGCTTATACCCTAAGCAAATAGCCTGCGCCCCAAACGGTTTCTACGTATTGGGGCTTTTTTGGATCTATTTCTGTTTTCTCACGGATCTTGCCCACATGCACTGTAACCGTACTGGTATCGCCAAAGGCTTCAAAGCCCCAGATGCGGTCAAAAAGCTGATCCTTTGAGAAGACTTTATTGGGGTTTCTCGCAAGAAACAGCAGTATATCAAACTCCTTGGAAGTTAAATCAACAAGCTTCCCGTCAATCTTAACCGTTCGTGCATCCGGATCAATCTCCATACCCCTGATCCTGATGGTTAGCTCTCGGGATACGGTTCTACCGGTCAGCCTCCGGAACCTTGCCAGGTGGGCTTTTACCCTGGCGACCACCTCTCCGGGAC
>JAAYJG010000369.1 GCA_012523055.1 Ruminiclostridium sp.
AGTTCGTTATACAAGAGATTACTGATTAAAAGTCATAGTCATTAAAATTATTAATATTATCGTATGCTTGGCACCGTCCCCAATGTTCCCATGATTCAATACAAAGAGGACACGATGGGATAAGGAACCTGTCCCCGTTGTCCCTCTTAATTCTGGGACAGAGGGACCTGTCCCCTCTGTCCCACTGGTTCTTAATAATTCTTAATAATTATCCTCTTACAATTTCATGAATTCCTTCTATACTCTAAGGTGGGGAAAAATATAGAAATAAGGCTGTAATGCCTTATTCAAGGTTTTCATCATTTAGAAAAGGGAAGGAACGCGATGGATTTTATCACCTTTGACAACGTAGAGAGGGAATATCATGTTGGCGGCAGCGTGATCAAAGCGGTCGACGGCATTAGTTTCGGCATTCAAAAGGGAACCGTCAATGTGGTATTGGGGCAAAGCGGTGCCGGAAAAACCACTGTGCTGAATTTGCTCGGGGGCATGGATTCCCCTACAAAAGGGCGTATCCTGGTTAGTGATCAGGAAATTTCCGATATGTCGGAGTACGAGTTGACCACCTTCAGGCGGAATAAAATTGGCTTTGTCTTTCAGTTCTATAACCTGGTGCCCAACCTGACCGTTCTGGAAAATGTACAGCTTGCTAAGGAAATCTGTGAAGACCCTCTGGATTCAAAGGAAATGCTGATCAAGGTAGGCCTGGAAAACAGGCTGGACAACTTTCCCAGCCAGATTTCGGGCGGAGAACAGCAAAGAGTCTCCATCGCGAGAGCCCTGGCCAAAAACCCTGAGATTGTATTGTGTGATGAGCCAACCGGAGCACTGGATTCAACCACCGGGCGAAAGGTTCTGAAGCTGATCTGCGACTCGGCGGGCAGCATGGGAAAAACCGTGATTATTGTTACCCATAACGCTTTGATTGCGGAGATGGCCAATACCGTGATCCGCATGAAGGACGGCAAAATCTCCGGGATTATACACAACGATACCCCAAAGGACGCAGAGGAAATCATATGGTAAGGGGTTCGCTTTTCAAAAAATCCATCAGGGACATGCGAAACGCCAAGGCCCAGTTTATATCTATCTTTATTATGGCGGCGCTTTCCGTGACCATTGTCACCGGCCTCGACAGCGTATGGAAAACCATTGAGGATAATTCCGACATCATGTATGCCGCAACCAATATTTCTGATATGTGGGTCTATGTTACAAACCCCACCGAAAAGCAAATGTGGAGTGTTTCCAGGCTTCAGGGGGTTGAGCGCGCTGAAAAGCGTTTTACACTCAATGCTATCTGCGATCTGGCAGACCGCCCGACGCTGAAGGTTTATGCCGTATCCAGCCAAAGCGTACTGGATCGTTCCATCCTTCACCAGGGCAACCTGAAAAGCAAAAGCGGAGCCATCCTCGATGAAGAATTTGCAAAGGAGCACGGGCTTGGCATTGATGATAAAATCAAATTAAAGCTCAATGGCAAATGGACCAGTTTTAATATAGAAGGGCTGGCCTTAAGCAGTGAACACATCTATTCGATAAAGGGCACCACCTCGATCATGCCGGATTCGCGCAAATATGGGTTTATCATTATTCATGAAGACATGCTCAAGGGCATATATGGAATAAAAATATACAATCAGCTCTGTGTCCGGTTGTCCCCCGGGGCGGAGGTCTCAGACGTAAAAAATGAAATTGGCCGGATATTCGGGGATGACCTGGTTGGAACCATTGCCATAGGTGAAGACAGCAGTACGAACAATATCTACGCGAATATCAACCAATTCAGAACCCTCGCTACCGTGTTCCCATTGATGTTCTTTTTGGTCACAGCGCTGATCACACAAAGTACTATGTTCAGGATGGTTGAAAACCAAAGACCGCAGATAGGCATCCTCAAGGCTCTGGGCTATTCCAAAGCCAGGATTTTGTGGCATTACACCTCTTATGGTGTCTATATGGGAGGCCTTGGAGCACTGACAGGGTTTCTGATTGGTCCCACTTTTTTCACCAGACTGTTAATCCCGTGGCTGCAGTTGAACCTTTCCAGTAATCAGATTTCGATTAACTATGTAAATTTGATTTTTAGCCTGTTGTTGATCCTGGCTTGTACAGGAGGGGTTTCTCTGTATGCAGGACTTAAGCTGCTGAAAGATAAACCCGCGCTGTTGCTGCGTGATAAGCCCCCGAAGAAGGGGAGCCATATTTTTTTGGAATATCTGCCATGGCTCTGGAACCGGATGCGATTCAGCCGAAAGCTGATCGCTCGTAATACCCTGAAGAACAAAATGCGGCTTTTGATGAGTGTGCTTGGAATTACAGGGTGTACAGGGCTGGTCGTGGCTGCCTTCACTCTCAGCAGCATGGTGGATGGAATCGCCGGCTATACTTATAATGTGACTTACTCTTATGACCACAAAATCATCCTGGACAAGAAGGCCGATTCCCGCTATATCCATAACAAGAGGATTGATGGAACCGTTGCGCAGATCAAGGAAACATCGGTCGAGATCATCCGTCCCGGTGGAAAAAGAACCATGGAGCAATTAACCATTTTCCCACAGCACAGCCCGCTGATTCATTTGCAGGATGTGGACGGAATTACAGCATTGCTTGCCGCGGACGGCCTGACCATCACCAGAAAGCTTTCCCAGACACTGGGTGTCAAAGCGGGAGATATCATAGAACTGAAGAGTACGGATAAGGGCTATATCAAGGTGCCGATCAGGCAGATCATCTATATGGCCAGCGGGCAGGGGATGTATATGACAGACGAGTATTATGAATCCATCGGGGAAACCTTCAAACCCTCTGCCATCCTTGTAAAATGGAACCAACAGCCCGACGAAGCTTTTCTTGCGGGTGATTATGTCGATGAATATGTGGACAGAGAAACCCAGATAGAGGATACCAGGGGTACTACGCAGGTCGTGTATATCGCGGCAGTCCTGCTGATTATTATGGGTGCCATCCTGGCATTCGTGGTTCTGTATAACAGCAGTATCCTGAATTTCTCTGAGCGCATTCGGGATCTGGCCACACTAAAGGTGTTGGGCTTTTACCCAAACGAGATCAGCGCCCTTGTGCTCACCGAAAACATCCTTTCGGTTGTGCTGGGTTCTATCTTCGGAATGCCTCTTGGCAAGTTTATTGCCCAGGTTGCTGCCAGCGGCTTGAACGATCAGTTAGATCTGCTCAGCCGAATTACTTTAACCACAGCCGTGCTTTCAGGAGCGATTACGTTCATTTTTGCGCTGATCAACAACGGCATTGTGGCCCGGAAAATGAAGGATTTAGATATGCTTGATTCTTTAAAGAGTGTCGAGTGAGCTGTTTAAGCTAAAGCTTAGCATCAAGCATTTTTACAAAATTTAGAATGTCATAATCTCGGGTCAGGAAATTCATCAATAATGGAGGGACGCATATGGCAAAATCAAAATCAAAAAGGAGAAAGTGGCTCCTGATACCGGTGGTGATCCTGCTTGCACTTGTAGTGGCAGGGGCAATTCGATATAATGAGATACAACAAAGCAGGAACAATAACACAGAACCGGTGTTATCACAGCCAACACAGCCTGATACCATGGTGGCCTGGGGTGAGGTAACCTATGAGAAAGCATACGATATCATCATCGATTTTCCAACCTTCGTCACCAATGTGAAAGTAAAGGAAGGTGACCGTGTATCTCTGGGGCAGGAATTAGCGGAACTGGACATGTCTGAATATCTGAGAAACATTGACAAGCTGGAGGAACAGCTTGCCGCCGGAAAAGCGGGGCTTGAGAACACCAGTCAGGATACCGCGGCTCTTGCGGCAGATATTGCTCAGTTGGAAAAAGACATTGAAGCCAAAACCGAGGAATACACTCAGGAAACCAATTCAGACTTAAAAATTCTTCAGACAGCCCTGGAGCTGGCAAAAACTGAACTGGATATAGCAAAGCGAGATGTTCAGGAACATCAGGCACTGTATGCGGCAGGTTCAAGCCCGAAAAATGTGTTGGATCAATATACGGATATTCTCACAAGAAGAGAAACCGCATTGATCGATGTTGAAAACAATATTGAAAAAACAAAAAACGCTTTAAAAACCGAGCTGAACCAGCTGAATCTCGCATTGCAATCCAAACAGTCTCAGCTGAACCAAATTGAAAAATCAAACACGGCTAATACTGCTATGCAAAGCAGCAGCGTCAATGTATCCAGGATCGATCTGAAAATGATGAAAAACAAAAGCACCAAGGAATTTATAAATGAAAGTAAGATTGTCTCTCATATAGAAAACGGCATTGTGCAAAACGTTGGGGTCATGAACGGTACCGCAGTAGGAACACAGTATATGCCCACCAGGGTATTGCAAATGATCGACATGGACTCTATTGTTGTGAACGCTGAAGTAGAAGAGGAATTTATTAATATTATCAGCCTGGGCATGACCGTTGAAATCGTTCCCACGGCAGACGACAGCCTGTCCATTCCAGGAGAGGTGATCCACATATCGAACCTTGCGGTGGAAAAGGACGGGAAGCGCATTATCAAGGTACAGGTAAAACCGCAGGATCCTCAATGGAAGCTGAAACCGGGATACAGTGCCGATGTATATTTCCCGGTGGATGAACCTTAATCGGGACTTTATAAACCAGTTGCCGCAGTTTTACGCACATAATTTGTACAAAGCTGATAAAATCTGAGTTGGCAGCATAAAGGAGGTGCCACCATGGAAAAAATTCTGATTGTTGATGACGATAAGGAAATCGCCCTGCTGATATCGGATACCCTTACCGATGAAGGCTATGAATGCCTGGTTACCTCCAATGGAGAAAGCACCTTTACGCTTATTAAAAACAACCCGGACATTTCCTTGATCCTTCTGGACATTATGCTGCCCGACGTCGATGGGCTGGAAATCTGCAGGCAGATTCGAAACACCGTTTCCTGCCCCATTTTGTTTGTCACTGCAAAAAACCGCACCTATGATACCATGCTTGGTCTGGAAATGGGTGCCGATGACTACATCGCAAAGCCGTTTGTTACCGAAGAATTGGTTGCGCGGGTGAGGGCTCATTTGCGCAGGGAACAGCGCAGTCTTCATCAGAAGAGCGCCAGCCTTGCCATCGGAAACATTCAGGTCAACCCGGAAAGCTATGAAGTGAAAGTAGACAACAAATCAGTAGAGTTGACCATGAGAGAATTTCAACTATTGCATTACCTTTTTCGCAATGCCGGAAAGGTGGTTTCAAAGGAACAGATTTTCAACGCCGTGTGGGGCACCGAGTTTGCAGACATCGGCACCGTGGCCGTCAACATCAAAAACCTTCGCGCGAAGCTTGACAAAAAGAACCATTACATTAAGACCGTATGGGGGGTCGGGTACAAGCTTGTGAAAAACCCGGAGAGTGAAAATGAGTATTAGAACAAAGCTTCTGTTGTTTGTCCTGTGCGCGTTCCTTGCGAATATCCTTTTGGTATATGGCTACTATAATCTTTTTCTTTCCAGGAATATTTCGGATTTCAACAGCAATGTACACGAACAGTTACAGGCTGAAACCAACCGCATTGCAGAGGAAATAGGCGATCGAAATGACTTTGCTGATGCTTTGCGCACGATTGCGCAGCAAAAGGATTTCCTCATTGAAGTGAGCGACGAGAATGGCTCACTGGTTTTTCAGAGCGGTGAAGCGTTAGGGGCTCATGTGAAAAATAGTGCTGCCAACCTGTTTCACGTTGGAGATAATGTCTATTTACTGAAGGTTACGCAGACTATGCAATTAAGCAATATCGCTGCTTATGGCATTGCATGGGATATTTTTATTGCCGAGTTGCTCATTATTTTTATTATCTTGCTGTTTTCTGCGCTTCCCATCTATTGGGGTTTTGCCAAACCCATCATTTCATTGTATAAAAATATGGCACACTACAAAGATGGGTTTCAGCCTGAAAGGGTGGTGCGTGATGATGAAATCGGGCTTTTGCAAAATGAGTTCGTTACGCTTACCGAAACCATCGAAAAGGAAAAGCAAAAGCAGCATATGATTATCGCGTCCATCTCTCACGACATTAAAACACCCCTCACCTCGATCATGGGCTTTACCGAGCGCATGAAAAAAACCTCCCTTACGCCGGAAAGGCACGAGCAGTATGTGGATATCATTTACAACAAGTCTGTTTCCATTAAAAACCTCATTGAAGACTTTGACGACTATCTGAACCTTCACATTCACAGCGGACTGAAGCAGCAACGCATATCTGTCGATAAATTCTGCGCCATATTAAGAGCCGATTATGAAGCCGAATTGATGGAAAATGGGGTTGATTTTTCTGTCCGTGCCGACTGCCCCGACGAGTTCCTTTTTATCGATGTGTCAAAAATGAGAAGGGTCTTTGGAAACATCATCGACAACAGCTTGAAACACTTTATGGATCAACCACCATCCATTGCTGTTTCTTGCTCCAAACAGCTGGACAAGGTGTGTTTTTCTGTTGAGGATAACGGGGTCGGCATTCCTGAGCAGGATCTTCACAAAGTATTCGATCCGTTCTATACCTCCGACAAGGGGCGAACAGTCGCAGGGCTGGGCCTGTCCATCTGCAGGGAAATTGTAGAAGCCTGCGGTGGTAAAATATGGGCAAGCCAGAATAAAGCCGGGGGAACTTCCATCAATATCAGCCTTCCGGGATAACACAGCGGTTCATGCGTATATTTTTCGTCGCGTCAGGTTCAGCGGTTTCGCTCATAATACCATTACCAACTTTAGCGACAAGCACATGAAGAAGACCCGAACAACTCACCCGGCAAGCTCATTTTTGGGGGTACTGCTACTTTCAGTTTACGTTATTGCTTAAGCTATGGGTTAGTGTATAATTTCTGAAGGCAGTAAAGATGGCAACTGTATAATAATGTAAAATAATAAAGGGAAGAGATAAACTCTTCCCCAATCCATCAAAATCATCTACAATGGAATTTACGAAAAAACAA
>JAAYJG010000370.1 GCA_012523055.1 Ruminiclostridium sp.
ATCTGGATGAATTCTGCTACAGGTTCAACCGTAGGTTTTTTGGTTGTGAGTTATTTAACCGTGTTTTGTTTAGCTGTATCACCTCACAAAAAATTATGTATACTGAGTTAACGTCATAATCATTATAATTTTTTATAGTACTCTTACCCATTTAGTTTGTACGATATGGCAGATATCTGCATCATATACTCCTTTCTTGTGATAAAATCAACATAAAGCACAAATGCTAAATGTCAGCTAAAACATAACATAGAACAGTTAATATAACAAATTATTTAAGCCAGGGTGGGACAAGGACCTGTTTGTCCCTTACCACCTGTGCTCTAAAAACGACCGCCTGTTGATAATCAATGGAAGCAACATTTCATATCTCATACAATATAGTCGTAGGAGGTGAATTAATGCAAATTGAAATAAAGCTGGATAGCTTATATGCAGAGCCCAAGATCCTTATTTTGGCGGATAAAATGACAGAAGAAATTCATGAAATTGTTAAAAAGCTATCTGAGGAAACACCACAAATGCTCTGTGGATTTCGTGATGATACGCTTGAAATACTGGATCAAGCCGACGTCATCCAGGTTTACGCTGCTACTGGAAAGGTTTTTGCAATAACCGATCACAGCGAGTACTCACTCCGGCTACGACTTTACGAATTGGAAGAGCGGCTTGATAAAAAATGTTTCGTTCGTATTTCCAATTCAGAGATTATCAATCTCAGAAAAGTTAAAAGCTTTGACCTTAGCCTTGTGGGAACAATTTGTGTGAAGTTGACCAATGGTAAGGTTACTTATGTTTCAAGGCGCTATGTTGCCAAAATTAAACAGGTATTAGGGATATGAGGTGAATGAAATGAAAAAACAAGCAGTTTTACGGGGACTTTTAGGCTTTCCCCTTGGTATAGCAATGGGGTACATTGTTACGATCATCATTTCGATTAGTTTGGGGCAAGGGTATTATTCGCCTTGCATACCAGAGTTGGCTGACACAATGGGGAGTGAAATCAATGCAGTCATTCTTCAAACACTACTAAGCGGTCTGTTGGGGTCATCGTTTTCAGCGTCTTCAGTGATTTGGGAAATTGATAAATGGAGCATTGCCAAGCAAACATGCATCTACTTCCTGGTTATGGCTTTCGTAATGATGCCCGTCGCTTATATTGCAAACTGGATGGAGCATTCATTGGTCGGCTTTTTGGTCTATTTTGGAATCTTCGTTGCCATTTTTATTATCGTGTGGATTGTCCAATATCTTTTTTGGAAGAATAAAGTTAAAAAACTCAACGTCCAGATGAGCAAAAAAAGCTAAGTTAATACCATGCATCTTCGGACAATCCCATTACACTTAGATGTTAATGGCTACTGCTTACAATACAAAAAATCGGTGAATTATAACCGGTTTTTTTATCTCAAAACGGGTAAATATACATATGAGCTTTTTCGGGAGTGAATATTATGTTTATTCAAGGCTCTCAGGGACGAAACATAAACTATTACTCGCTGTATATGAACAACAGCGGACAAACAGGTTCACCACGTGAACCTGTCAATTCTGCTGCGGAGAAGGATCCTTCTGAGATAGATAAAATGCTTAAACTGGCTAATCTCCAAAAATCGAATGGAATATCGGAATGTCAAACCTGTGCCAGCAGGAAGTATGTGGACGGGTCAGATGATCCCGGTGTATCGTTTAAAACCCCAACCAATGTTTCACCCGAAGCATCCTTTTCGGCGGTCTCTTCCCATGAGCAGGAGCATGTTTCCAGCGAACACGCCAGTGCGTCAAGAGACAGCAGAAGAGTGGTTTCCCAATCAGTACAAGTCTTTATCGACACCTGTCCCGAATGTGGCAGGACTTACGCTTCGGGTGGAAAAACCACAACCGTAACGAAAGGCGAAGCCCAAAAACCAGATTATTTTATGGATAAGATGAACAAGTTCTTCGAAGGTCACTTTGGTAAAAAGGTAGATACATATATATGATGTGTCAGTTGTCGTGGGGACGGGGGTTTGACACCCTCCAATAGTGTCGGGGGGACGGGGGTTTGACACCCTCCCATGAAGTGGGTACATGCGTCATGGGAACTGACCGAGACCCCAAAAAAAGTTACACCCTTTACATCGATCAAATTTTACCCTTTCAGTCTTCAAAGCATAAATGTTTTAAACAGGACATTTTTACAGCAATCTCGAAACGTCCAACTGCCAGGTGGTACAGCCATTTCTTCAGAGGAACAGGCTTGAATAAATCATTGACAAACCGCTCATAATGTAATATTTTTTTAATGTTACATGACTGTTTGCTGATTTTTTACAGAAATGAATGTGGGTGAAGTGGTATGCTGAAATCGTATTGGGATACCGCATTCCGTATGCAGCATACGATAATATGCGAGTGCTTGCAGTAAAAAGTCATATAATCAATTTTTTTGAGGAGAAATGAAAGATGAAAATAGTCTATACGGGCAAAACCAAAGATGTATATGATTTAGAGAATGGAAACTATTTACTCAAGTTTAAAGATGATGTAACCGGTGAAAACGGTGTGTTTGATCCAGGGGCGAATACCATCGGGCTTACAATCGAAGGTGCCGGGAGAGCAGGGTTGAAACTGACAAAATTATTTTTTGAAAAACTAAAGGAAAAAGGCATTCCCACACATTACATCAGTGCAGATATTGAAGCTGCTACCATGACAGTAAAACCTGCTACCGCATTTGGTAAAGGCTTGGAAGTGATTTGCCGCTTCAGGGCCGTTGGAAGCTTCCTACGCCGTTATGGTCTTTATGCCAAAGAAGGCCAGCCATTGGATGCATTCGTGGAGGTAACCCTTAAAGATGATGCCCGCCAGGATCCCACTATCAGCGAAGATGCTCTTGAAATGCTGGGAATACTGTCAAAAGGTGAATATGAAACTCTTAAGGATCTAACCAGAAAGATCTCTTTTGTTGTACAAGAGGAACTGGCTAATAAGGGTATTGAGCTTTATGATATTAAGCTTGAGTTTGGCCGTGTTGGAGAAGATCGGCAGATCGTTCTTATAGATGAGATTTCAGGCGGAAACATGCGGGCTTATAAAGACGGTGCATACATCGAGCCATTATTGCTTGAAAAATTAATGCTCGCATAAACAGCTGCGTTATCTGTTGTTCAGGGGAGAGGGCTTTATGGATTTTATAGCATTGGCAATCAGAAAAATTCTGTTCCCGGTTTTGCGTCTGGTCAAAGGAAATCAAACCTTAAGCTATATCAGCCATTTTGAAAAAACGCAATACCTTCCACAGGAACAGTTGGTTCAGCTTCAAAAGGAGAAGTTGGGGAAATTGTTACTCCACTGTGTTCAGCATGTACCGGCATACCAAGGTTTTCAAAACCTGATACCGCTGATTGAAAAGGATCCGATGGAAGCTTTAGCACAGTTTCCGGTGCTGACCAAGCAGGTTGTGAATGATAACCAGGAACAGCTGATAAGTTCAATTGCGGACAGGTCTAAGCTGATCCCCAATCGCTCGGGCGGATCTACAGGCCAGCCGGTCAGGTTTTATATTGACAGGCCAACGGCTGAAAGCTCCGAGTCGGTTAGGTGGAGGGCACTTTCCTGGTGGGATATTAACATTGGTGACAGATGCCTGATGGTTTGGGGAAACCCACTGGAGATGAGCCAGCATAAAAAGCTTCTCTACCATATGAAAGAGCGTATATTGAAAAACACCATATTTGTTTCAGCATACAATTTAAGCCCTGAAGCGCTGCAGCAGTATGTTGGTGTTTTGAACAGGACCAGGCCGAAATATTTCTATGGTTATGCTTCGGCCTTGTATCTGTTTGCGCAGCATATTCTTCAGAATAATATCAAAATCAAACATCCTCCCAGGGCGATCATCTCAACCTCAGAGACCCTGCATGACTATCAGAGGGTCGTCATTGAAAAGGCTTTCGCAAGTAAGGTGATCAATGAATACGGAGCCAGAGATGCCGGAATTATCGCCTATGAATGTCCCCAGGGCAGGATGCATGTTTCCAGTGAAAATATGATTGTTGAAATTGTCGACATCGCGACGAAAAAACCCGTTGAACCAGGAAAAAGCGGGCTTGTTGTGATTACCGATTTGAACAATTTCTCAATGCCCAGGCTGCGATATCAAATTGGCGACATTGCGGCCCTGTCCGAAGAAAAATGCACCTGCGGAAGAACCCTTCCCATTCTGGACAAAATCGAAGGCCGTGAAGACGATATCTTTATCGCTGAAAACGGCAGTTATGTTCATGGGGTTTATTTTGCCAACCTTGCGCGCAGTTACCCCAGCATTCAGCAGTTTCAAATCATTCAGCATTCAAGGGAAAGCATTACGTTGAAAGTTGTTAAAAGCAGTGGTTTTCAGCAAGCGGAGATGGATCGGTACATTGATGCCATTCAAAGTACAATGGGAAAAGTAAACATCCGTGTAGAATATGTTGACAGTATTCCCCCCTCAGCCTCTGGAAAAACACGGTATTCAAAACGCGAGTTTGCAATCGGGACAGAGGGCGACGGGACAGAGGGGACAGGTACCTTGTCCCAGTAAGCACGAGGACATAGGTGATCGTATCCCGCCGCAGCGTTCCGCGGAATACTTATCCCAGTAAGCACGAGAACATAGAGGACCTGTCCCCTATGTCCCTTTCTTCTTTAGCCAGTTCATGAAAGCATTGATTTCGGATTGGAGCTCTTTCAACACAAAAAGGCTGGCAAAATAGACCGCACAACCAGTGAGGACTATCAACACAAGTACTGGAACCGATGCAGTGAAGCTGCGAAGCAGCAGGGTTACGACCACACTCATCAGGATGCAGCTGAACAAAATTTTTGCAACGCTTATCACATTGAAATTGATTTTTAAGATTTTCCTGCCTCTCAAAAGGGAAAGCATCAGGTATAAGAAGTATGCAAGCGCGGTGCTGATGGCCGCAATCCGATAGCCATAAACCGGTACCAGCAGAAGGTTTATCAACACATTTACCAGTGAACTAATCAAGGAGTTAAAGAAAAGCGGTCTTGTTTTTTGGTTCAACTCCCAGGCTTTATTGCTGTACTCGGCCAATCCAAAGAAAAACATACCCGCCGCAACCCAGATGATCACAAAACCATCTTCAAAATAGGCCGGATCCAGGAACAGCGAGGATACAGTTTTGGACAGCATGCTTAAACCAAATAAAGCGGGAAGCGATATCATCAAATAATACCGGACAGCCTGGGATAACAGATGCTCGGTCTGTTCCTTTGTGTTTTGACGCCAATTGCGAAGAATAACGGGGAAAACACCGCGCATCACAGCCGAAAGAATCAGCGTAAAAAGGGTGGAGGAAATGGTGTAGTTCGCATGATAAACCCCCAACTGCTCGGCCCCGGCAAAAGAGGTAATCACATATCTGTCTGACAGGCTTAAAAGGCTGTTGGTAATGTTCACCAACACCAATGGCATTCCGTAGGCAAAAAATTTCTTCAGTACCTTCGACGAGAAAAATGAAAAGCGAATGTAGCGAGTTATTTTCAGGCGGAACCCGATCAGCACAATGATGAATGTATCAACAAGGACATTGCTCAGCACTGCGGCGGCAGGGGTAAAAGTATTTGTTTTGTATTGATACACAAAAAAAACAGTGAACAAAAGCTTGGCCGCAACAGAAAAAATAGAGGTGAACAGCAGCAGCTTTGTTCTTCTGGTGGCTGAAAGCAAAGAGGTAAAAATCTGCATGGTGTTGTAAGTGATGAACATCAGCAAACTAAGAACATACAACTGTGTTACCCAGGGTTCATTCCCTTTGCCGATAAAGAAAACACCCAGTAGTCCAAGTATCAGAATAATCCCGTTGATTGAACACCATAAAGTGAAAGAGGTGGAATAGAACAGAACCTGCTTTTTACCGCCATCAAAGGAGTTTACATATCGGTAAACGGATTGGATCAACCAACCCAAAAGCAGAAAAGACATAATGTTGACGGTGGTGGTGATAAACCCGTAATAGCCATATATCTCGGGAACAAAAAACTTCGTGTATAAGGTGATGGTCACAAGCCCTATCAGGCCTTCGATAATTTTCGCGGGTAAGAAAAGGGCAGTGTCCTTCACCATGATTTTCTTCATTTCAACGGCATTTGTTTTTTTCATCTCTATCCCTTTATCATCATGAAGCCTGCATCGGTTGAAACCCAACAGAGCAGGCACGTTAAAAATACCATTTAAACTTTTTCTTATACTAAAGTGGGCTTCGCCCACACCCTAATAGCGATACTCACAGCTGCAAAACATCAAATTCTTGTCTTTATTTTATGTTTTGCAGCAGTAAGTTACTATAAAAATATACTATAGATCAACGAATAACTCAAGAATGGGTTCTGCGCAAAAAAAATCGGAGCATTGTGCTCCGCGCATTAGAAATTCTTTTATAACAATAAAAGAAAGGAGGTAAAAGTATGTTAAAAAGTATCAGTGTACATATCTATTATAGAATTTTTGCCCCGCTGTGCACAAGTGACAAATTAAACAGAATTACGACAAAACCGGTGAATTTGTTTGTACATTATTCAGGGATCAGCTGCAATGAGCATTACATGATGAGGGGTTGTGCGTGGCAAAGAATGGTTGCGTTGCGATGATGACGACCACAGGCTTCAACTGAAAAGTTATCATGCTGTATTGATTGATGGTAAAACTTCCTGTAGAATCTAAATGTAAAACCCGTTATATTACTTTAATCGCATTTGACGGGGTATCATAAAATAGTGCCTGAGCTTGAAAAGTTTTCAGACGTTGAGGATCCGAGGAGCAATGGATTTTTTAAAGAAAGACCCTGTACAGCCGATAAGTCAGATGAATCCGCTGGTATTGGCATTCGTTGGGGATTCGGTATTTGATTTGTTTATCCGAAGCCGCCTGGCTGTGCAAAAAAATGAATCGGCACATAAATTGCATGTGAAAGCCACAAATTATGTCAAAGCAGCCGCCCAAAGCAAAATCGTCGCTGCGGTTCAAGATAAGCTGAACGAAGAAGAGATGGCGATTTTTCGGCGCGGAAGGAACGCAAAGTCTGCAACGATACCTAAAAACGCCGATATTCTCGATTACCGCCGCGCCACCGCCTTTGAAGCCGTGATTGGTTATTTGTACCTGCTTGGCAGAAACGAACGGCTGCTTCAGCTTTTAAGCATGGCGGCTGAAGCCATCGAACTGGAAGGAGAAACGAAGAATGACAGATAAAAAGGATAAGCAAAGTCTTTATCATACCCATCAGGAAGACAACGAGGACATCGGCAGGCTGGAGGGAAAAAACACAATTCTCGAGGCACTGAAGGCAAACCATCCGATGAACAGGATTTATTTGGAGAAAGACTCGAAAGACACGGTTCTCCCAAAGATATTTGCCCTGGCCAGACAACAGGATATCGTGGTGTCCTATCTGGAGAAAACCAGGCTTGACCAAATGTCCATGACCCGCAATCACCAGGGTGTCATTGCCGATGTAGCGCCGTTTGCTTATGTGCAAGCGCAGGATATTCTAGACAGGGCGAAGGAAAAGAATCAGCCGCCCTTCATCGTCATCCTCGACGGCATTACCGATCCGAACAACCTGGGTTCCATGATAAGAACCGCCGAATGTGCCGGAGTGCATGGCATTATCCTTCCCAAAAGACGTTCGGCAAGCCTCTCACCGGTGGTCGCTAAAGTTGCTGCAGGGGCGGCAGAGCATATTCCCATTGCCAGGGTGACAAACCTGACCAGAACGATTGAACAGCTGAAGGAAGCCGGGCTGTGGATCATCGGAACCGATGTGCAGGGAAACACTGTATATGACCAATTTGATTATAAGGGCGCGCTGGCTGTTGTTATTGGCAGTGAAGGAGAGGGAATCAGCCGTCTTGTCAGGGAAAGCTGTGATGTTTTATTGAAGATACCGATGTATGGCGAAATCAATTCCCTGAATGCTGCAGTGGCTTGCGGACTGATTGTTTTTCAGGCGGCGGCGATAAGGGCAAAGTCGGTTTAAATCGTTCCTTGTTTTTTTGTGTTGAGGATCGACATAAAAAGAGATATACTGGTTGTGGTTTCAAGTTTCACAGCAGCGGAACGAACCTGCTTCTATATTTCAATGCTGGCGGGCAGGTAATCGTATCATCCTGAAAGGAATTCAGGCTATGACAATATCATCCACTTTGGTTGTGTTTGGTCCTTTGCTGATAATGATTGCAATGGTTTTAATTTCTCCGGGGAAGGGGCACAGGGTTCTTGGCATTGTATTCGGTATTCTGTTTTTTCTTGTTTCGCTTTATCCGCTGGTTCAACCGACAGAATACTATTGGGTGAGTATTCCCCAGATCTTTTGGAAACTGTTAACCCTGGCAACCGCCGCCGTTCTTTTTTTGCTCGCGAGCCGAGACAAGCGTTATGGCCTGTCTGTTCTTGTCTTTGTTCAAATTCTGGCCTTAATTCTGACTGAAATTCTAATCTCACCGGACGAACCGGCAACATTCCTGCAGTTAGAAGCCGAAGGAAGACTGCTGCTTCCCGCAGGCGCCCTTATTGCTGCCATCATGGTTCCCCTCATTATAAAACATCCGTTATTTAAGCGTTCAAACAGGCAAACCAAAGCGGGATATGCCGGGATCTTCTTCTGGATGGCGGCTTTTGCCGGTATGCTCTGTGTAAGAAGTATAACAGGCTTGTATTTATTTGCGCAGTGGGGTTGCCTTGGAAACCTGTTATTAGGCAAAGCTTTTGGTGAACCGAAAAAGAAGAGCTTTGTGCCGGTTCTTCAACAGGGTGTTCTGTCATTATGGATGGTAGCCTCGATACTGATTCACCTGAACAAAGGCACGCTCATTTCTGATCTGACAGGGGACAGCGTAACAGCAGGCTTGCTGTCGGTGCTTGTTTTAATCTTCGTTCTGACCATGGGTAATCTCATCCCCGAGAAATGGATGACACAGCGCAGCTTCCTGTGGCCCGTTCCCATGATGGGGTTGTCCATGCTTTTATTCTCTTTGCTGGTACCCTTTTCGGTTCTTCTGAAATTTCGGCCATTGCTCCTTCATCTGGATCACAAGCTGGCGGCCCCCGCTGTTTTTATCGGGGCGCTGCTGATGGCCGCCAATGCATATGATGCAGGTTTGGCCCGGAAAGATGAACAGCTTGTGTCTCATCTGGTGCTTTTTGTGTCAGGATGGGGGATAATCAGTGCATATACAAGCCTGGAAGGCGCATTTTTTTCCACCGGATATATGGTTGCCGCTGCTTTGACGCTAGCATTCTTCTATACCTGCATTTGGGCTGAAAAAGCAGAAGAAGCTCAGGCCGAAGTACAGCTGCCCAATCGCCCGGAGGTAAGTTTTGTAAGATATAAGGCAATAGCGGCGCTTTTGTTTTTACTTCCTCCATTTACCTGCGCTTGTGTGGGCTTCATTATTCTTCCGGTGATGAGCGGCTTTGGTGTAGGTATGCTTGTTGCGGCAGCTGCCCTCGTATTCATGACAGTTGTAATTGTTCGCTGGGTGCTGGATCTGTTCAGGGAACAAAGAATATCTGTCCGCTCAAATCAAGCGAAATCGAGGGTTATCAAATTCATTCTGCCTGCCTTTTTAGCATTCACGGCGATAATAAACCTTTTATCAGGGACGATTTATCGTTATCTGCACAATCAGCAGCTTGCGACAGGGGCACTTCCTGCTGAACAGGTCACAGAATATACCGAACTGACAGGGTTTGCCCACCTGTTCGGTCTGAATAGCGGTATTCTCTTTTTAGGGTTCAGCCTGATCGTTTTGGTAGCTTTGGTAATTGTCACGGCGATAAGCAACCGGAAGGAAAGCTATGATCATCACAAAGGAACAGTCGTCCATTATTCCCTGACTTCGTGGCTTCCAGCCGGCATTCGCATTCATTTATGGATACGCGCGGCCTGGATTACGGCAGTGACATTGCTTGTGGGGGTGGCATTATCATGCTTGAAGGGTTAATCTGGTTTTTACTGGTCATCGTCACAGTTTTCTTTTTGTACATCATTGAAAATTATATCCGATCACGATTGCCGGGGAATAACAAGGCCTGGTTTTTTCAGCCGGTTTATCGGTTGATCAAACTGATAGGTAAAAAAGACCTGAACGAGGGCTGCTTCTGCCGATGGTACTCGGTTGCTTCCTGCTGGTTTGCATGTTGCGCGCTGTATTTTACGGTGATGGGCAGTCATTTGGTATTGGTATACGCGTCCATTGTCATGATGGAGCTGTTTATGCTGGCAGGCGCATGGAACCATGGGGAAGCTTTCGCGGCCATGGCAGCCCAAAGGGGAATTGTCCGGTTGCTGATTTGCGGTTTTTCCGGCCTTGTTTGCGCGGCATCGGTGTTTCATGTTACTGGAAGCCTGAACCTGAAAATCATATCTGAATACTCCGGAGGACAGGGGTTGCTGCTGCAGCTTCCACTCACTTTTCTGGCCATGTTAACGGTGATGTTAACCCGTGGAAACCTTCTGTTTTTTGATTTCAATATCGCCGGAAAAGGCATGGGCTTTGTAGATTCACCCCTTGCTGTTCCATATGGCGGTTGGAGCCTTGCTCTGGTGCAGCTCACCCACTGGGTGGAAATTGGTGTTTGGGTGAAGCTGGTGTCTGTGTTCTTACCTTTCAACCCTTGGGTGTCCTTTGCGATATCGGCGTTTGGCTACTTTGCTTTTTTATTGCTGGACGGTTTTGTCTCCAAAGCCCAATGGAAAAAGGTGGCCCGTAACGCCCTGATATGGGGCGGAGGGATGTCGGTGATGAACTTTATCTGGCTGGTTTTGTGATATAGAGGCTGTAAGGCTTTTTGTTTTGATTTTGCTGAAAAGAACATCATCCTGATTAAACAGGGAAATTGAGGAGCGATACCATGGGTTGGTTAGACAGGTTCAAATCCCGTTCCATTTCATTGCTGCCCATACAGGCCGGCGGGTGTACAGGTTGTGCGCTGCAGTTTTCCATGGCGCTGTCACTGGAAACCGAAATCAAAGGCATCACCATCACGGTAAACCCTAAGCATGCCGATGCGTTGCTGGTTACCGGATGCATCAATGAACAATCCCGTGAGGAAATATTAAAGGTTTATCATCAGATCCCCCAGCCAAAGGCAGTGATCGCGGCAGGCGCCTGCTCCTGTTCGGGCAGCCTGTTTCGCACTTCAACCAGCAAGCTTTATACAGCGGAAGAAGTTCTGCCGGTTGATGCATGGATCCGCGGCTGCGCGCCTGGAATGCATGAAATGCTGGAAGCGGTTGTGAGGGCGGCTGAGGCAGGGTTGGAGAAAGAAGAAGGCGGGATGGAAGAATGAGTATAAGCTGGAACGAAGAACAAAGCTCAGTGCTTCAGGGAAAATGGTTTGCATTCAAATGCATGGGTTATTCATTGTTGATGATAGACGCAACGCAGGAAAAGGAACAGGTTTGTTTGGAATATATCTTTGAGAAGGCAGATCGGTGGGAGTGTATACAAGCCACTGTTCCCTGTGACAGTGTTGTTCCTTCGGTGACTGAGGTATTTCCCCAGGGGGCTCAAATGCAAAATGAAATTGCCCAGGGATATCCGGTTACTTTCCAGCCCAAATCCACAACACAGGATCTTTCCAACTGTTCAACAATGGAGTGGGGCCCTTTTCATCCATTGCTTCCCCAGCCGATCAAGTTCCAGCTTGAGATGAAGGACGAACTGATCGAAAACGCGAAGCTGGTCACAGGCTATAATTACAGGGGCCTGGAGGAGTTGTGCAAGGGAGGAAAACCGGAGGACGTTCTGGAGGTTCTGGAAAGAACTTCTGCACTCAACGGCTTTCCGCTGGCGTTTGCGTTTTCCCGCGCCATTGAACAGCTTCACGAGGTGCAGGTGCCTGAACGGGCACAATGGCTTCGGATGTTCCTGATGGAAATGACTTTTCTGCATGCCGGGCTGCAAAGCTTGAACAATGTGGCACGAAGCCTTGGACTGATGGCATGCAGCGCGAGAATATTCAGGCTTTCAAGCTTGTATCAGGAAGCTGCGGCACTGATATGCACAAGCCCGCAATTTTCCGGAATCCTCGAAATTGGCGGCCTGAGCCGGGACATTCCAAGAGAAACACTCTTTACAGTCAATGCAATATTACAGGAAATGGAAGAAGAGTTAAATAATATTCAAAGCCAGTGGGAGAATACAACCTCCATCATGAAAAGGCTTTCCGGCACGGGCAGGATTGAAACAGAGCATGCCTGGATGATGACCGGGCGAATGCGCAGAGCAGCAGGCTTGACTGAAGACCTTCGCGGTCTGTCGGTACTGCCGTGGTCTAAGCTGAACCATGTAATACCGCGAACAGATGGAAGTGACTGTTTTGCCCGTGTAATGCTGATGTTTAAAGATACTTTACTGTCCTTGGATCTGCTCGATCAAATGGCTGCGGATCTTCCCAAAGGAAGCATAAAGACAGATTTCCGAATCAATGGTTCCGGAGAGGTTTTGGTCTGTGAGCCGGAAGCCTTCGGCGGGATGGCAGTGCGTGTCCGCCAGAAGAGGGGAAGGGTTCAATCCATCCGGATCAGAAATGCCGCAGCCTTGAATATTTCATTTCTGCCTCAATGCCTTAAAGGGATGGAAATCAATGATCTGCCCCTGGTTGTCTCGACCTTCGAATTGGATTTGTCAGCAATGGAAAAATAGCGAAACTAGCTGTTGATAATAACTTTCGGTGTTTCATTTTGTATACAAAAAACAAAAATATATTCACAAAACCATTATCCTGTGATATCATGATGAGGAAAAGTGGTTTTGTTTGCTTTGCATTTTTCGTGTGAAAAACAGACTGAAGACAGCAATGGGTTAGCAAAGCAAAACAGTGTACAACCAACAGATATTGCCATATAGAGAAGAAACAGACAGAATGAACCGTTTCAGATGAAATGAGGTGAACCTATGTTAAACTGGATATTTCGCGGGGGTGTTCAGGCACCACACCGCAAGCATACCGCCGAAGCGGAAACCGTGACAATCGGCATCCCGTCCAGGGTCATCCTTCCGATGGTTCAGCACATTGGTGCCCCTTGCTCGCCCGTAGTGAAAAAGGGTGATATGGTCAAGGTAGGTCAGGTGATCGGAAGCTCGGAAGCCTATGTATCTTCACTGGTACATTCAAGCGTGTCAGGTACGGTTATACGCGTGGAGCCCATGCTTTATGCCAGCGGTAAGCCGGTGATGTCTGTGGAGATAGAAACCGACGGCAAGCAGGATGTTCATGAAAGCGTTGTTCCGCCGGTGATTCATTCGAAGGATGATTTCCTGAAAGCAATCCGTAATTCTGGGCTTGTTGGCCTTGGCGGCGCAGGGTTTCCAACCCATGTGAAGCTGAACCCACCCAAAGAGAACCAAATTGATTATCTAATCATCAATGCTGCCGAGTGTGAACCCTATATTACCTCTGACTATCGTGAGCTGATGGAAAACCCCGACAGTATCCTCAAAGGCATTCAGCTTGTACTGGATATGCTGGGTATACCCAAGGCCATTATTGGCATTGAAGACAACAAACCGAAGGCCATCCAGCTGTTAACCGAAAAAGCTGTTGATGACAAAAGAGTTTCAGTAATTTCTCTTCCTGCAAGATATCCACAGGGTGCTGAAAAAACGCTGATATACGCCACAACCGGAAGAAAGGTTCCGCCGGGGGGAAAGCTTCCTGCCGATGTTGGCTGTGTTGTGTTGAACATAAACACTGTTTCCTATATTGCAGCCTATGTTGAGACAGGCCTTCCAGTGGTTACAAAGCGCATTACCGTAGACGGGCCTGTGGTGAAGGAACCAAAGAATGTTTTCGTGCCTATCGGAACCTCGCTGAAGGACGTCTTTGATTTTTGCGGCGGTTTTACTTCCAGTCCGTTCAAAATCCTGATGGGCGGACCAATGATGGGGATTGCTCAGTATTCCCTGGAAACCTCGATCATTAAAAACACAAACGCCATTCTCGCGCTGGATAAAAGTGAAGGGGATCTTCCTTCCGAGTCGGCCTGCATCCGCTGCGGCCGGTGTGTGGATGCTTGCCCCATGAACCTGATACCCTCCGATATCAACAGGCTTGTAATGGCGAGGAAATATGATGAACTGGACAAGTTTCACGTGCTGGACTGCATTGAATGCGGCAGCTGCTCGTATGCATGTCCGGCTAAAAGGTATTTGGTTCAGTCCATCCGAATGGGTAAGGATGAGGTGCGCAAAAATGCTAAAAAGGCATAAATGCACCCAGAGCCCAGGTGTTGAATAGAATCATTTCCTGCAATAGTTTTAGGGTGATACAGTCAAGTATTGGAATTGGAAAAACGTTCAGCTGAAACAGAGAGAATTGAGGTGAATCGGCTTTGGAAAACAGATTGTTTGTCAGCTCGTCTCCTCATTTGAGGGATAATGTCTCAACACAAAGTATCATGCGTGATGTCCTGATTGCCCTTGTGCCAGCGGCGGCAGCAGGGGTTTGGTTTTATGGCATGCGGTCGCTGCTGGTGATTGTTGTAACAATGGCTGCGGCTGTCGCTTCGGAATACCTGATGCGGCTTGGGTTGAAAAGAGAACAGACCGTGTCTGATTTAAGCGCTGCTGTAACCGGCTTATTACTGGCACTGAACCTGCCACCCACCATCCCCATCTGGATGGCGATTGTCGGTGCGGTTCTGGCGGTGGCCTTGATCAAGCAGCTTTTCGGCGGGCTTGGCCAAAACTTCATGAACCCGGCCATGGGGGCCAGGGTCATGATGGTGGTAGCCTGGGCCGGCAGAATGACGGCCTGGATCGATCCGGCCACTGACGCGGTGACATCGGCCACACCTCTTGGCATTCTAAAGGAGGGTGGCACCAAAGCTTTGTATTTGGACATGTTCTGGGGGAAAATCGCTGGATGTATCGGTGAAACCTCGGCCTTTGCCATCTTATTGGGCTTTGCATATCTGCTTTTCCGCAAGGTGATCACCTGGAAAATCCCTGTGATCTTTACCGGAACGGTTGCGCTGTTAACCTGGGTATTGGGTCCGGAAGGAATGTTTACCGGGGATCCCCTGTATCATGTATTGGGCGGCGGGCTTTTGCTGGGCGCGGTATTTATGGCTACCGACTATGTCACCAGTCCAATCACCCAAAAGGGAACTGTGATCTATGCCATTGGCTGTGGTGTCTTAACCACGCTGTTCCGCCTGTATGGCAACAATGCGGAAGGAGTTTCCTTCGCCATCATCCTGATGAATGTCGTAACACCGCTGATAGACCGTTACACCGTACCGGTCAGCTTTGGAGGTGAACGCCGTGTGGGATAGCATTATCAAACCAACCCTGGTGCTTTTCATTGTTTGCGTTGTCATTGCAGGCTCGCTGGCCTACGTTAACAGTATCACCATCGATACCATACAGCAAAACACACTGATCGAGCAGGAAGAATTCCGCCGTCAGGTCTTAAAGGAAGCACAGACATTTGAACAGGCGCAGCAGAAGGGTATTGCTGAGGAAGTGAAGGGCATTTATACCGGTTTTGCTGGAGATGACCCTGTGGGCTATGTCGTTGAGGTTGTCTCCAAGGGGTATGGCGGTGCCATCAGCATGACGGTGGGTGTGAATATGGAAGGTGTCATCACCGGCATTGTCATTGGCAGTAACAATGAAACCCCGGGCCTTGGTTCAAAAGCCACAGGCGGGGATTTTATCAGTCAACTCAGTACCATCACCCTTAATGATATTTCGCAAAACGCGCTGGTTGTCGTGAAGCAACAGCCAAAAGCCAACAACGAGGTGCAGGCTGTTTCCGGGGCGACCATATCATCACGCGGTATTACCAAAGGTGTTCAGGCAGCTCTTGACGCTGTGAAAACTGTAAAGGGGGGAGACTGATATGGCCAAAGCAAAATCAAAATCTCTGCTGGCCTTAACAAACGGCTTCTTTAAGGAAAACCCTGTATTAAGGCTGGTATTGGGTACATGCCCCACGCTGGCGGTGACGACAATGGCAAAGAACGCGATTGGTATGGGTATTGCCGCCACCTTCGTGCTTCTTGGGTCCAACATCGTCATATCCCTCATCCGAAAAATTGTTCCGGACAAGGTTAGAATTCCGGTTTTCATAACGGTTATTGCGGGGTTTACAACGATTGTCCAGATGCTGCTGCAGGCTTTTGCGCCGGATATCTACAAGGAACTGGGCATTTATATCCCTCTGATCGTAGTAAACTGTATCATATTAGCCCGGGCAGAAATGTTTGCCTGTAAAAACTCTGTAGGGTTGTCCATCCTCGACGCCCTGGGCATGGGTGCAGGCTTTACCATTGCGCTGCTGATCATGGGCTCCATCCGTGAAATCCTGGGTTCAGGCACATGGATGGGCATTACACTGACAAAGAACCTGTTTGATCCAGCCGTTCTGATGATCCTGCCGCCAGGAGGCTTCCTGGCCTTTGGTTTTATTATTGCGGCCATGAACAAGTTTTCCTCTTTGAAGATCAAAAACAAGGAAATTGCGTCGGGCTGCGGGATGAACTGTCCAGGTTGCAGCAACGGTATCGATGGAGGTGATCCGGCATGAAGGAAATCATTTTAATTGCGATACAGGCGATTTTGGTTGAAAACTTCGTTTTGTCCAAGTTTTTGGGCATATGCCCGTTCCTCGGTGTATCGAAAAAATCTTCAACAGCCCTGGGCATGGGCGGTGCGGTCATATTTGTCATGGTACTGTCCTCCGCTGCCACATGGGCGGTGAACGAATACCTTTTAAAGCGCTTTGACCTGGTCTATATGCAAACCATCGCATTTATCCTGGTGATCGCTGCGCTGGTGCAATTTGTTGAAACCGTGCTGAAGAAGCTTCTGCCTGTACTGTATAAAGCATTGGGGATTTATCTTCCGCTGATCACCACAAACTGTGCAGTGCTGGGCTCTGCCCTTTTAAACATGGAAAGGGAGTATACCTTCCTTGAGGCTGTTGTTTTTGGCTTTTCAGCCGCGGTAGGCTTTTCACTGGCGTTGATTTTGTTTTCCGGCGTTCGCGAAAGAATGGAAACCAATGATATTCCGGTTGCGTTCCAGGGGCTGCCCATCACATTGATCGCGGCAGCACTGGTATCCGTTGCGTTTATTGGTTTCACGGGTTTGTTTGGGATTTAAACGGTAAGAAGAAGGAACAGTGGATATAACTGATCTGGTTATTGTTGAAAGCTGAAACCGGATTGTTGGGTAAGGTTGTTTTACAGAGAGTGAGGTGACTTTATGATGCAAATAGTGATCCCAATCATCATCATATCAGGCATGGGTTTGGTTTTTGGCCTGGCGCTGTCCTATGCGTCCAAAAAGTTTGCCGTGGAAGCCGATGAGCGCGTCGAAGCGGTTCGTGGCGCTTTGCCCGGCGCAAACTGTGGAGCCTGCGGGTACAGCGGCTGCGATCAGTACGCCGATGCGATCGTTGCAGGGGCTGAGATCAACAAATGCCCGGTTGGCGGAAATGCTGTTGTCGAACAGATTAGCGAGATCATGGGTGTGGAAGCGTCTTCCATTGAAAAGCATGTTGCCAGGGTCATGTGCAATGGTACCTGGGATAAGGTTTTGATAAAATTTGACTATGACGGCATTACCGACTGTAAATCGGCCGCTACCATGGCCGGGGGGCCATCTGCCTGCATTTATGGCTGCGTGGGCCTGGGAAGCTGTAAAAAGGTATGTCCCTTTGGCGCGATTGAAGTGGAAAACGGCCTGGCGAGAATCATCGAATCGAAGTGCAATGCCTGTGGGAAATGCGTTGCCGAATGTCCAAAGACCATCATCGAGCTGGTTCCTGCGAAGGCCGAGGTTTCAGTTGTTTGCAGCAACCACGAGAAGGGTGCCGCTGCCCGTAAAAACTGCAAGGTTTCCTGTATCGCCTGTCAAAAATGCGTGAAGGAATGCCCCTTGAATGCGATCACGATGGATAATCTGTGCGCGGTGATCGATACGTCCATCTGCGATAATTGTGGCAAATGCATCGCAGTTTGCCCTTCAGGCACGATTTTAAAATATCAGGGCCATCATTAAAACAGGTGTTGGTAGGTTATTTGGTTAAAAAAAAAGGATTTTGCTTTACAAGATCCTTTTTTGAACTGAGAGCCAGACCGGATCGTACAATTATTCCCAGCCTGCAACAGGATCATACAGGGTTTCCCACGGCAAGGTGAAGCTGATCTGCAATACCTGCGGGCAGCTCCAGAATGCAGTAAGCGTTCTTGCAGGTTTTGCCGGTTTTCCAGGGCATCATGTTCTTTTCAATCTTAACTATAGTCATAGCCGCGTCCAGGTATACGACATCAATGGGTATTTTCATGAAAAAGGTGTGGATGGATTTACAGGGAACCAGCAAAAGCCCATAATCCACATCCCTTTTTCCCATCAATCCCAAAAACCTGCGAACGAAAGTGTCGGCAGTGCGGATCGGATATTCGATGGAGAAAGAGTGCAATCGCTCTTTTTTACTCATATTCAGGCAGCAACCTTTCAATATATTTTGAATGTTTACAATACAGCTTTTCCCCCAAAAGAGAAAGAATAAACAGTTTGACTAAATAGGTAATCAGACTTATTCTGAGTGTAGGACGTATTAACGATAACAGGGATATTTACTTTTGTATGATGCTGGTTCACTGAAGCACAGTGGGCAGGCAGCTTCATTAAATGGGGCTTCAGGGGGTTCGTTCCCAGGCAGATATCTCGGTTTTGCAGGGAGGCTATACCGTCGATGAACGGTTTTGAAGGGATAATACATGGAGGATAAGGAAATTGTTGAAAGGTGTCTGAATGGAGAACTTGAATGCTTCAGTCACCTGGTTGCAAACTATAAAAAGCTTGTTTATTCCATTGCCCTTCGCTTCCTTAAAGATCATCAAAGCGCCGAAGATATTACACAGGAAGTATTTTTTAAGGCTTATAAGAAGCTGAGGCTGTATGACACCAACATGAAATTTTCGGCCTGGATAGGACGGATCACCCATAACACCTGTATAGATACCATTCGTAAAGACAAAAACTATCAGGTGGTTTCCAGTGATGAGGTGATCATTGAAGACACCGATGAATCAGCCGACGAGCTGTTGATTAAAAAGGAACGCAAGCAATGGATAGAAGAGCAGATCAGGCAGCTGGATCCAGGCTATAAAACACCGTTACTGCTGTTTCATCAGGCAGGCTTAAGCTATGAAGAGATTGCCCGGAGCATGGGGGTTCCCCTTAGTATTGTTAAAAACAGGATTTACCGGGCCAGAAAGATGTTAAAAGAGAAAATGGTGGAATATTATGGGGAGGGATAGGAATGCATGCCAAAGATAAAGAGTATTGCGC